>DASQND010000104.1:0-40944 GCA_035645215.1 Allosphingosinicella sp. | reverse complement strand
GCGCGGGCGATGCGGCTGTGGAGGCCCATGGTGAGGCCGAAACCGGCGGCGTTGACGCGGCGCACCGTCTCGGCGAGCTGCCCCGCGCGCCAGGTGGCGACGTGGAGAAGCGGGCCGAACCATTCCTTCTTCACGTCCTCGGGCTTGTCGACGCCGATCAAGGTCGGCGGCACGAACAGGCCGCGCTCGGGCACCGCGATGGTGTGCAGCCAGCGGCCTTTCGTCTGCTCGCGGTGCGCCATCAGCCGCTCGTAGGCGCCCTCGTCGATTACCGGGCCGACGTCCGTCGCCGGATCGGCCGGGTCGCCGACGACGAGCGTGTCCATTGCGCCGGCAAGCATCTCGAGCGTGCGGTCGGCGATTTCCTCCTGGAGGAGGAGGACGCGCAAGGCCGAGCAGCGCTGGCCGGCCGAGCGGAAGGCGGAGGTGACGACGTCGATCACCACCTGCTCGGGAAGCGCGGTCGAATCGACGATCATCGCGTTGATGCCGCCCGTTTCGGCGATGAGCGGGATGAGCGGGCGTTCGTCGTCGGCGACGAGGGTGCGGGCGATGCGCTTCGCCGTCGCGGTGGAGCCGGTGAAGGCGATGCCGGCGATGCGGGCGTCCTCGGTGAGGGCGGCGCCCATGTCGGGGCCGCCCGCTGCCAGCACCAGCGCGTCCGCCGGCACACCCGCTTCGTGGGCGAGGCGGACGGCTGCGCGGGCGATTTCGGGCGTCTGCGGCGCGGGCTTGGCGACCACCGTATTGCCGGTGACGAGCGCGGCCGTGACCTGGCCGAGGAAGATGGCGAGCGGGAAGTTCCACGGCGCGATGCACACCCAGACGCCGCGGCCTTCCATGCGAAGCACGTTGCGCTCGCCCGTCGGGCCGGGAAGCTCCTTCGGCTGCAGCCCGGCGCGGGCCTGGGCGGCGTAATAGCGGCAGAAATCGACCGCCTCGCGCACTTCGGCCAGCGCGTCCGGGATCGTCTTATAAGCTTCCTGGACGCAGATGCGCATGAGGGTGTCGCGGTCGCGCTCGAGGAGGTCCGCGAGCCGCTCGATGCAGGCGGCGCGGTGGTCGATGCTCTGGCGCGACCATGATGGGAAGGCGGCGAGTGCGGCGGAGACGGCGCGGTCGGCATCTCCGCGGCAATTCGATGCATGCTCGCCCGTCGTCGTGACGGCGATGGGGTGCCCGAGCTCTGCCGTACCGGCCACCGCCTCGGCCACCCGCGCGAGCTCCGGCCGGTGGGCGAGATCGAGGCCGCGGCTGTTCTTGCGCTCGGGCATGAACAGGTCTTCCGGCAGCGGGATCGACGGGTGGCGGGCACCCCCCAACGCGTGCACCTTGGCCACCGGGTCCGCCAGGATATCCTCGTCGGTCAGGCTTTCGTCGGCGAGCTGGTGGACGAAGCTGGAGTTCGCCCCGTTCTCGAGCAGGCGGCGGACGAGATAGGCGAGGAGGTCGCGGTGGCCACCGACCGGCGCGTAGATGCGGGTGTGGTAGCCCTGCTCGCGCACCAGATTTTCGTAGAGGCCCTCGCCCATGCCGTGGAGGCGCTGGAACTCGAAGTCCCGGCGGTCTCCGGCCCATTCGAGGATGGTGGCGACGGTGAGCGCATTGTGGGTCGCGAAGGCCGGGTAGATGTTGGACGCGGCCAGCATGTCCTTGGCGCAGGCGAGATAGGAAACGTCGGTTGCCGCCTTCCTCGTGAACAGCGGATAGTCGGGAAGCCCCTGCTCCTGCGTCCGCTTGATCTCGCTGTCCCAATAGGCACCCTTCACCAGCCGGACGGCGATCTTCCGCCCGGTGCGGCGGCCGAGGTCGTTCGCCCAAGATAGCGTCGGGCGGCAGCGCTTTCCGTAGGCCTGGACGGCCATGCCGAGACCGTCCCAGCCCTTGAGCGACGGCAGCTCCGCCACGGCCTCGATGATGTCGAGGCTCATTTCGAGCCGCTCGCTCTCCTCGGCGTCGATCGTGAAGGGAATGTCCGCCGCCTTGGCGAGCAGGGCGAGCGCTTCGACCTGGCCGATCAGCGAGGGCACGCAGCGTTCGTAATGGGCGACTTCGTAGCGCGGGTGCAGCGCCGAAAGCTTGACCGAGATCGAATGCCCCCGCTCCGCCACGCGCCCGACCGAGCGGATCGCGTCCTCGTAGCTCCTGAAGTAGCGCTCGGCGTCCGGGAAGGTGCGCGCCGATTCGCCGAGCATGTCGAAGCTCGCCGTGAAGCCGGCATTTTCGCGCTTCCCCATGCGGCCGATGGCTTCGTCGATGTTGCGGCCCATGACGAAGATCTCGCCCATCATCCGCATCGCCGCGCCGACGCCCTGCCGGACGAACGGCTCGCCCGCCCGCGAGATCAGCCGCTTCAATGTGCTCGCCTGCTCGGTGCCGCTGACCAGCGCCCGGCCGATGACGAGGCCCCAGGTCGCCGAATTGACCAAAGTCGAGTGCGACTTCCCAGCATGCGCCCGCCAGTCGGCGTCGCCAAGCTTGTCGGCGATGAGCTGGTCCGCGGTCTCCGGATCGGGCACGCGGAGGAACGCTTCGGCGAGCGAGAGGAGAGCGACGCCCTCCTGCGTGTTCAAGCGATATTCCTGGAGGAACTGGTTCACCCAGCCCGATGTCTGCGCGGCGCGCAGGTGCGCCAGCATCTCGCGGGCCCGCGCCACGACTCGCCCGCGCGAATCGGCATCCAGCCACGCATCGCGGATGAGCGGCCTCAGCACGTCGGGTTCGGGGGCGCGGTGAAGTCGGCGAAGGTCCGATCGCGCGGTTGCCGTAGCGTCCGCCATAGTCTTGTCCTCGTGGGGGCTTGAGTCTCGTATCGCCGTGCCTCTAGACGGCCTCCATGCCCATCGCCAGCATCGAAGAGATCAAGCTTCAGGTCGGCCGCGAAATCGGCGTGTCCGACTGGATCCTCGTCGACCAGGCGCGGATCGACACATTCGCGGACGTCACCGAAGACCGCCAGTTCATCCACGTCGATCCCGATGCGGCGGCGCAGACCCCCTTCGGCGGCACCGTGGCCCACGGCTTCCTGACCCTGTCGCTGCTGAGCCGCATGGCCGCCGACGCGATGCTGCGGCCCGAGGGCGTGAAGATGGGCGTCAATTACGGCTTCGAAAAAGTGCGCTTCATGGCGCCGGTCCGCTGCGGCAAGCGCGTCCGCGGCCGCTTCACGCTCGAGCGCCTCGACGAGAAGCGCCCGGGCCAGTGGCAGTTCACCCACCGGGTCACCGTCGAGATCGAGGGCGAGGAGAAACCCGCCCTCGTCGCCGACTGGATCGGGTTGATATTCGTATGAGCAATTCCTCCCCGGAACGGGGAGGGGGACCGCACGAAGTGCGGTGGAGGGGGGGTCTGTGCAGGTCTCGCAGCCCCCTCCACCATGCTCCGCATGGTCCCCCTCCCCGTCCCGGGGAGGACCTAGAGAAGGACTGAAAACATGGCCATTCGCGACGCCGTCATCGTCTCCACCGCCCGCACGCCGATCGGCAAGGCATACCGCGGCGCGTTCAACGCCACGCCGTCGCCGACGCTGGCCAGCCACGCCATCCGCGCCGCCGTCGAGCGTGCCGGCGTCGCTCCGGAGGAGATCGAGGATGTGGTCATGGGCGCCGCGCTCCAGCAGGGCGTGCAGACCACCATCGGCCGCACCGCCGCGCTTCGCTCGGGCCTCCCCGTCACCGTGTCCGGCCTCTCCCTCGACCGCCAGTGCGCTTCGGGCCTGATGGCGATCGCGACCGCGGCCAAGCAGGTGATCGTCGACCGGATGGACGTCTGCGTCGCCGGCGGCGTCGAATCGATCAGCCTCGTCCAAACGGGCGAGATGCGCGTCGGGCCTGACCCCGAGCTCCTCTCCATGCACAACGGCGTCTACATGCCGATGATCCAGACCGCCGAGGTGGTCGGCAAGCGCTACACGGTGAGCCGCGACCGGCAGGACGCCTATGCGCTGCGCTCCCAGCAGCTCACCGCCAGGGGCCAGGCCGAAGGCAAGTTCGACGACGAGATCGTCCCCGTCACCGCCCGGATGAAGGTCACCGACAAGGCGACCGGCGAGACCTCCATGAAGGAGATCACGATCGCCAAGGACGAGGGCAACCGCCCGCAGACCACGATCGAGGACCTCCAGAAGCTCCAGCCGGTCATGGGCGAGGAAGCGATGATCACGGCCGGCAACGCGTCGCAGCTTTCCGACGGCGCCTCGGCCTGCGTGATCATGGAGGCGGGCCTCGCCGAAAGCCGCGGCTTGAAGCCGCTCGGCCGCTATGTCGGCATGGCGGTGGCCGGCACCGAGCCCGACGAGATGGGCATCGGCCCGGTCTTCGCGGTGCCCAAGCTCCTGAAGCGCTTCGGCCTCACCGTCGACGACATCGATCTTTGGGAACTCAATGAGGCGTTCGCGGTCCAGGTCCTCTACTGCCAGGACCGGCTCGGCATTCCGGACGAGAAATTGAACGTCAACGGCGGCTCGATCTCGATCGGCCACCCTTACGGCATGTCGGGCGCGCGCATGACCGGCCACGTCCTCATCGAAGGCCGCCGCCGCGGCGCGAAATGGGCGGTCGTCACCATGTGCGTCGGCGGCGGCATGGGCGCGGCGGGGCTGTTCGAGGTCCTTTGAGGCCTCGGCGTCCTCCGCCGAGGCCGCGCTCAGCTCGAATAGTACGCGGCTTCGGCGGCACGGCGTTTCGTGAGGCCGGGGAGGACCCGGCCCGCGGCCTTGTTCCACTTGCCGAACTCCAGCGCGGCGCCCGCATAGTCCCCCGCCTTGTACTTCTTGAGCAGGGTGCTCGACGCGAGGTTGCCGATGCCGAGATTGTAGGCGAAGTCGACCATCGCATCGAACTGATGCTGGGTGGTCGGCGCGCTGCCGATGAGGGCGGCGACATGGGCGGCAAAGGCCGTCACGTCGCTTTGCAGGCGCGCGTCGCATTGCTGCTGCGTCCAGATCGTATGCTGGCTGACGTCCGCGCCGGTCGTTCCCCAGCCGATCGTCCAGGGCGGGCCGTGGGTGCCGGGATCCGGATATGCGGCGAAGCTCCCGTCCGGGCGCTTCTGGGCGCAGCTTCGAACTGCTTGATGAGATCGATTGCGGCCTGGCTCGGCTGTAACGTCATGTTTCCCTCCCCCCCTGGGCTGGGACGGAGCATAAGCGCGAACATGACGGACGCAAAGCGCCCCTCGCTCGCCAGGCGGCTCAGGATCGACGCGCACGCCGCCTTCCTCGCCGCGCGCGACCCGCGCTGCCCGTGGCACGCCCGCGCGCTAGGCCTGCTCGTCACCGCCTACGCTTTGTCGCCCATCGATCTCATACCGGATTTCATTCCGGTCCTCGGCCTGCTCGACGACGCGCTCCTCATCCCGCTCGGCCTCTGGCTGTTCGTGAAATTGATTCCGCCCGGGCTCATGGAGGAGCACCGCGCCGCCGCCGTCGCGGCGGCCGAGCGGCCGGTGAGCCGCGCCGGCATCGCTCTCGTCGCGCTCACCTGGGCCGCGGCGGCCGCGCTCACGGGATGGCTGCTGCTCCGCTGAGCCCCGAAACGTCGCAGGGCCGCCCCGCATGTGCGGGACGGCCCTCAACATTGCCAGCCTTTTTACGGCCTGAAACCTTAGGCGTTCGCCCCCGCGGAGGTCACGCTCACCAGCTTCGCCGTAAACGGCATATGACAATGAGACATCAGACCACCTCCTTTCGATTGTTGCACGATGCCAGCAAGATGGGCGCGCATTCTGCAATTTCAAGAGCCGAATCAACACCTTGGCGTACGCACCGCGGCAGCGCCCGAACCCGGCCCGCCCGCCCCTCCCGCCTTGACCGCACCGGCGCCGCGTTTTAAGGGCGGGACCGCTTCCGGACGGCCCCATCGTCTAGTGGCCTAGGACGTCGCCCTTTCACGGCGAAAACACGGGTTCGAGTCCCGTTGGGGTCACCATCAAGATCGACGGCCTGGCGCCGCACCCCGGCGCTATTTCCCCGCGCACCGCCTGAAATTGGCTGTTCTGCGGGGACTTTTCACCATCGCCCCGGGGATCGTCGGCACCAGCGTTGAAAGGGGCAGCCTTCCGGTTGCCCCCTTCTCGTCGAGACCAGACGGCGCGGCGCGCGGCCGAGCGGACGGCGATCAGTCCTTCATGCCGGCCGGAACCCTGCCGCCGTTCTTCTCCAGTTCGCGCATCACGCCCTTGTGCAACCAGATGTTCATTTCCGCGCTGCCGTCCTTCTCGCCCGTATAGCCGAGTTCCGTGGCGAGCTCCTTCCGGTTGGCGAGGCTGGAATCGAGGTCCAGCAGCTTCATCAGGTCGACGATGGACGTTCGCCAGTTGAGGGCCGGACCGCCCTTTTCCTGGGCGATCTGACTGAGCACCTGCTCGGCATCCACGGGCTGCTGGACAGGGGCTTGGGCCGGCGCCTGTGCCGGCGCCTGAGCCGTAGGCTGCGCGGGGACGCCCGGCCGGAGCTGCGGCTGCGGGGCGGGCTGCGCCTGGGCTTTGCCGAAGATCGCGTTCTTGATGCTGCTGAAGATACCCATGTACGAAACTCCTTGTTGCGTTCCGGCAAGCGCGCGGCGTCCTCGCTCGGTTCCGCGGCGCCGGGTTCAGTGGCGTCGGATCAGTGAACGATCGATGCCGGCATATCGCTTTTCGATATTATCGATTGACGATAAGGATCGGACCCTTTAGTGTGTGCCCATCGGCCACCTACGGAGCGTCGCCCATGAAAGCGTTCTTCACGCAGTTCAGCAACGATCTCACTGCTCGTCGCGGCGGGCTCGACCCGCTCCTGACCGCGGCCAGGATATTGCTGTATGTGTTTCTGGCCGGCGTGATCCTGAGCGGGATCTTCAGCCTTATCGGCCTTGCCGTTTATGTTGCGGCGCAGACTTCGAACCTGTTTTTGACGTTGGACGCGGCGTCGTGGCAGCCGGTGGGTGCCCATCTCTTGGGTCTGACGGCGCTTGGCCTCATCGGGTCTTCCGTGCAGTCACTGCTCGGGATGATCGGGAGCGTGGAGCGCGGCGACACGTTCGACGGCAGCAATGCCGATCGGCTGAAGAATATCGCCGGCAATCTTCTCGGCCTCCAGCTGCTCGGCTGGATCGCCGCGCTGGCCGGTTCCCCCATCGGCGGCGATATCAACGGCTTCGATATCGGCCTGAAATTGTCTCCTGGAGGCATTGCCGTGGTGCTGCTGCTCTTCATCCTCGCCCGGGTGTTCCGCCAGGGCACGATGATGCGCGACGATCTTGCAGGCACCGTGTGATGGCGGTGATCATCCGGCTCGACGACCGCCTGCGAGAAGTGGGGATGACCCTGACGGAGCTCGCCCAGCGCATCGACATTACCCTGGCCAACCTGTCGATCCTGAAAACCGGCAAGGCTCGCGCAATCCGCTTCTCGACCCTGGACGCCATCTGCCGGGAACTGGACTGCCAGCCCGGCGACATCATTGCCTATAAGCCCTGACGGGCGGAAGGTTGCGCGGCACGATCTCCAGATCAGAGTTGCCGAAGCGCCGCGGCGGGCTGCACCGCCATGAGCGGGAGCGAGCCGGCGAGGCCTATGCCGAGCGTCACCAGCGCTCCGCCCGACAGCGTCGCCAGCACGACCGCCCAATCGGGCGACCAGGTGAATTCGAACAGTTTGACGATCACGTACCAGGCGCCCCCCGTGCCGAGCAGCAGGGCCACGGCCGACACGATTGCCGCGAGAAGGGCATATTCGAGGAGCTGCGTGCCCAGCACCTGGAGCCGCGTCGCGCCCAGCGTCTTCAGGATGACGCTGTCGTAGCTGCGCGTCTGGCGGGACGCCGCGATGGCGCCGACCAGGACCGCGATGCCGGCGAGAATGGTGATCGAGGCGGCGGCGAGGATGGCGGAGGTCATCTGGCCTAGCAGGCGCGTCACCTGGTCCACGATTTCCCGCACCGCGATGACGGAGGCGCCGGTGAATTCGGACACCAGGGCGCGGGTGACCGGGGCTTCGCGGCCGGGGGCGACGGAGACGGTGGCGGTGAGGCTGTGCGGCGCGCCGGCGAAGGTCGAGGGGGAGAAGACGAGGACGTAGTTGAAGCCCATGGTGTCCCAGTTGACGCGGCGGAGCGACGCGATGCGCGCTTCGATCTCGCGACCGAGCACGCTCACCACCAAAGTGTCGCCGACGCCGACGCCGAGCCTTCGCGCCTGCTCCGCATCCATCGAGAGCAGCGGCGGCCCGGCATAGTCGTGCGCCCACCAGCGGCCGGCGGTGAGTTCGCTCCCCTCAGGGAGGGCGGCGCTGAATGTGACGCCGCGCTCGCCGCGCAGGATCCAGGCGCCTTCGGGCAATGTCTCGAGGTCCGCGACGCGCTTGCCGCCGAATGCCACGATGGTGCCGCGCAGGGCCGGCACCAGGTTGAGCTCCGCGCCGGGCGCCGCGGCGGCGACGACCGAACGGAAGCGCCCTTCCTCGGCCGACGGGATGTCGAGCACGAACAAGTCCGGCGCGCGCTGCGGAACGACGCGGCGGATCTCGGCGTCGAGGCTGGTCTGGATGCCGGCGAGGGTGACGAACAGGGTGAGCGCGAGTCCGAGCGCGACCACGAGGGCGGTGGTCTGCGCGCCCGGCCGGTAGAGATTGGCGATTGCGAGGCGGAGCAGCGGCCGGCGCGGGCGCGGGATTCGCCTGGCCGCGAAGCCGATCGCCCAGCCGAGCGCGAGAAGGAGAAGCAGGACGCCCCCGGCGGCGCCGAGCACCGCCGCCGCGAAGAAGGGCTCGTCGGCGGTGACGAGCGCCAGCGCGACGAGCGCCCCGGCGGCGAGGAGGACGAGCGCGACCGTCCGCCAATCGCGCACCCGGCGGCGATCGACGACGGCGCGGAAGATGACGGCAGCGGGCTGGGTGCGGGCGCGGGCGAGCGGCGGCAATGTGAAGATCGCCGCGATGAGCAGGCCGAACGCAGCGCTGGTGAGGAGCGGCAGCGGGTGGAGGCTGAGCCCCGGCTTCACCGGCAGCATGTCTCCGGCAAGCGCCCCCAGCGCGGCGGGAAGGAGCGCGCCCACGAGGAGGCCGATCAGGATCGCGACGCCGGCCACCGATGCGATCTGGAGCAGGTAGATGCGCTGGATGTCGGCGGACGCAGCGCCGAGCACCTTCAAGGTGGCGATGCCCGGGCGCTTGTGGGCGAGATAGGAGGCGACGCCGTTCCCGACGCCGATGCCGGCAACGACGAGGGCGGTGAGGCCGATCAGGGCGAGGAACTGCCCGAGCCGGTTCAGGAAGCGCTCGGTGCCCGGCGCGGCGCGGCCGTGGTCCCTCAGCGCCCACCCCTCCGAGGCGTGGCGGGCCTCGAGCCGCTCGCGCACCGCCTCGGCGTCCGCGCCCTGGGGCAGGCGGATCCGGTACTTGCTTTCGAACAGGCTGCCCGGCTGGATGAGCTGCGTACGCCGCAGCCCTTCGAGCGAGACGATCGCGACAGGCCCCAGCGTGAACCCCTCGCCGACGCGGTCCGGCTCGTCGGCGACGATGCCGGCGACGGTGAACTCCGCCTCGCCGTAGCGCAGCCGCGCGCCGCGGCCGACGCCGAGGCGATCGGCGAGGGCGGCGCCGATCAGGATGCGATCGGGCGCGAGGGGCGCGTAGGCGCCCTCGCGCAGGGTGAGGGTACCGTAGAGCGGATAGGACGCGTCGACGCCCTTCAGTTCGGTGAGCAACGCCGCAGGTGCCGCCGCGTCCGCGATCCGCCCCATGGCGCTCATCCGGATCGTCTCGCTCATTCGCCCGAGTGCGGCGAGTTCGCGCTTCTCCGCCTCGCTCGCCTCGCGCTGGGTCATCGCGACTTCGATGTCGCCGCCGAGCAGGGTCTGGCCGCGCGCGGCGATCTCGCCGGTGATCGACGCGGTGAGGCTGCCAATCGCCGCCAGCGTTCCGACGCCCAAAAACAGGCAGAGGAAGAGGAGGCGAAGCCCGCGAAAGCTCCCGTGCATGTCGCGGCGCGCGAGGCGCCAGCTCGCCCCCCAGCCGAGCGTGCTCATTCCAGCGCTCACTGGCGCCGGTCCGCCACGATCCGGCCGTCCCGCATCTCGACGATGCGCCCGCAGCGCTCGGCCAGCGCCGGATCGTGGGTGATGACGATCAGGGTCGCGCCAGCGGCTTCCCGGCGCTGGAAGAGCAGGTCCATGACCGCGGCGCCGGTCGCGGCGTCGAGATTGCCGGTCGGCTCGTCGGCGAACAGGATCGACGGGCCCGGCGCCGTCGCCCGCGCGATCGCCACGCGCTGCTGCTCGCCGCCCGAAAGCTGCGCCGGGTAGTGATCGAGCCGGTGGCCGAGCCCGACGGCTTCGAGCTCCTCCGCGGCCAGCGCGAAGGCGCCGTCCCGCTCGCCGAGCTCAAGCGGCACCGCCACGTTTTCGAGCGCCGTCATGGTCGGGAGCAGGTGAAAGGATTGCAGCACGATGCCGATCCGCCCCCGCCGCGCGCGGGCGAGCGCGTCCTCGTCGAGCGCGTCGTAGGCGAGCCCGTCGACGCGCACGGTCCCGCCCGACGCCCGCTCCAGCCCGGCGAGGACCGACATGAGCGAGGACTTGCCCGAGCCCGATGCGCCGAGCACGGCGAGGCTCTGGCCGCGCGGCACGTCGAGGTCGATATTCTTCAAAATCTCGACGGCGGACGCGCCGGCACCGAGCGACAGGCTGACATCGCGCGCGCTGATCCCCATGTCGCCCGTCTCAACCTTTGTCTGCATCGAAGAAAGGGTCCCTTCTTGGCCGTTCGCGCGTGGAAATTGCCGGCTTTGCTGATCGCCGCCCTCGCCGCCGCCTGCTCGCCGGCGGCGCCGGACGGAGAGACGCCCCCGAATACGGCGAATGCCGCGGTTGCAGATGATGCCGCCGGGGCCGCTCCGCAAGCGCTTGCCCCGGACGCAAAGCTGGTGGTGGCGTTCGGCGACAGCCTTTTCGCCGGCTACCGTCTCGGGCGCGGCGAGGGCTTCGCGCCCGCGCTCGAACGCCGGCTCTCCGCGGGGGGCCTGAAGGCGAGCGTGTTCAATGCGGCCGTGTCCGGCGACACGACGCAGGGGGCGCGGCAGCGGCTCGCCTTTACTTTGGACGGGCTCCCCCGCAAGCCCGACCTCGTCATCCTCGGCGTCGGCGGCAACGACATGCTTCGCGGCCTCGGACCCGAGCAGACGCGGGACAATCTGGAAGCGATCCTCAGCGAGCTTCGCACCCGCGAAATCCCGGCGATGCTGACCGGCATGCTCGCCGCGCCCAATCTCGGCGCCGAATATGCCGCTGACTTCAATCCTATCTACCCGCAGCTCGCCGCCAAATTCGATGTCCCGCTCTATCCCTTCTTCCTGGAGGGCGCGATCGGGCAGCGCGGGCTGATGCTGGCCGACGGCATTCACCCAAACGGCGAGGGCGTGGAGGCCATTGCCGCGCGCATCGCGCCGCTGGTGTCGCGCGCCATCCCGGCGCGGTAGCCTCAGCCGGAGTTGCGGAGCGCCGTGGCGATGGCGTTCAGCGAAAGCTCGATCCCTTCGCGGATGCGGGCGTCGTCCTCGCCGGCACGGTAGCGTTTCAGGAGCTCCACCTGGAGGAGGTTCAGGGGCTCTATGTAGGGCAGCCGCAGCCGGATCGAGTTCTCGAGCGCCGGATTGCCTTCGAGGAGGCGGCTGTCGCCGGTGACCGCGAGGAGCCCGTCGTAGGCGCGCCGCCAGCCGTTCCCGATCCGGCCGAAAATGTCGCGCCGCACCGCCGCGTCCTCGACCAGCTCCGCATAGCGCGCGGCGATTTCCATGTCGGACTTGGCGAGCACCATTTCGAGATTGTCGAGCGTGGTGCGGAAGAAGGGCCAGGCCTCGCGCATCTCGCGCAGGAGGCCCTTGTCGCCGAAAGCCTCCAGCGCTTCGCCGACCCCGTACCAGCCGGGCAGCATCACGCGCGCCTGCGCCCAGCTGAACACCCAGGGGATGGCGCGCAGGTCCTCGATCCTGTCCGACTTGGTGCGGCTCGCCGGGCGCGAACCGATCTTGAGCCCGGCAATCTCCGCGACGGGTGTCATCTGGCGGAAGAAGGTGCGGAAGCCCGGATGCCCGTAAACGAGGTCGCGGTAGGCGCCGAACGCGGAAGCCGACAGCGTGTCCATCGCCGCGGCGAAGCGTGCCTTGTCCGCCTCGCCGAGGCTCGAACGCTCCAGCGTGCCGAGCATCGTCGCGGCGGCCATGGCTTCCAAGTTGGCGGCGGCGACGTCGGCCGTGCCGTATTTGGCGGCGATCACTTCGCCCTGCTCGGTGATCCGGATGCGGCCGTTCACCGTCCCGGCCGGCTGGGCGCGGATGGCGGCGAAGCTCGATCCGCCGCCGCGCCCCACCGCACCGCCGCGGCCGTGGAAGAGCTGGATGCCGGTTCCCGCCTCGGCGAACACTTCGGCCAGCGCTTCGCTCCCCTGATGGAGACTCCAGACGGAGGTGAGATAGCCGCCGTCCTTGTTGGAGTCGGAATAGCCGATCATCACTTCCTGGTGGCCGCGCGCGCCGGCGATGGCGGCGATCTCCGGAAGAGACAGCCACTCGCGCATGACGGCGGGCGCGTTTTCGAGATCGCCGATCGTTTCGAACAAAGGCACGGCCATGATCGCCGCCGACGGCGGATCGCCCGCGCGCCACAGCCCCGCTTCCTTGAGGAGGATGCAGACTTCGAGGAGATCCGAAACGCTCGCCGCCTTGGAGATGATGTAGGCGGTGATTGCCTCCGGACCGTAGAGCGCGTGCGCGTCGGCGGCAGCGCGGACGATGGCGAGCTCCGACTGCGTCTCTCCCGAATAATCTGCGAACGGCACGGCGAGGAGGCGCTTGCCGGCCAGCTCGCGGCGAAGAAGCGCGATCCGCTCCGGCTCTGGCAGCGCGAGATAGCCGGCCTCGACACCCGCCGCTGCGAGGAGCTCGGCGACGACGCGCTCGTGAACGTCGGCATTCTGCCGCAGGTCGAGGGTCGCGAGGTGGAAGCCGAACGTTTCGACGGCGCGGATCAGGCGGCTGAGCGGCCCCTCACCGGCGAGAAGGCCGCTCCGGTCCACCGAAGCCGAAATGGCTTCGAGGTCGGCGCGGAAGCTCGCCGGATCGGGATAGGGCTTCGCGACGAGCGTTGAGGACCGGGGCGGCTCGCGTCCTGTCAGAGCTCGGTGGGTCGCGCAGAGGCGCGCATAGATGCCGCTCAGGGCGCGGCGGTAAGGCTCGTCCGACCGGGCCGGGGATGCGTCGCCGGACTGCCCGGCGAGCGCCAGCACTTCGGGCGTCACCTCGGCAAGTTCGCTCGAGACGGAAAGCTCGGCGCCGAGCGCATGGGTGCGCTCCAGATAGAAAGCGAGCACCGCTTCGGACGCCTTGGAAAGGGCGAGGCGGAGTGAGGCCGCATTCACATAGGGGTTGCCGTCGCGGTCGCCGCCGATCCAGCTCCCGGGCCTCAGGAAGCTCTGCGGCCTCTGCCCGAGCGCCCGCTCCCACCCCGCGTAAAGCCGCGGCAGAACGGGCAGGAACACCTCGCGCAGGTACGAGAGCGCGATCTCGACTTCGTCCGCGACGTAAAGCCGCTCGCGCCGGAGCGGCCGCGTCTGCCAGAGAAGCGCGATGTGGCGGACGATCGCTTCCTCGACCCGGTCGCCGTCCGGCGTCTCCTCCGCACCGCTGTCGCGAACCAGCATCAAGGCGGCGATGCGGTTCTTGTGGTCGATCATGCTCTTGCGGCGGACCTCGGTCGGGTGCGCGGTCAGCACCGGCGAGATCAGCGCCCGGTCGAGAAGCGCCGCGGCCTCCTCCCCGCTCACCCCCTGCACCTCCAGAGCGGCGAGCGCGTCGGCGAGCGTCGCCCCCGGTTCCGCGCCGGCGCCGCTCCGGTCCTCGGCGAGATTGGCGAGCATCGAAAAGAGCATGAAGCCGCGCACGAAGGCGAGCGTCTCGTCCGGGCTCAGCGCATCGAGGCCCGGGTCGACCGCGTCGGCTTCGGCGAGGCCGCGGTGCCGGTCGACCGAGGCGGAGCGGATATATTCGATCCGCCGGAACAGGGCCTCTCCGCCATAGGTGCGGATGACGTCGCCGAGCAGGCGCCCGAGGAAGCGGACGTCGGGATTCTGTTCGAGCATTGGAGCGTTCTCCGTCACCGGGCGGGCCGGTTCTTGCGCGCGATCGCGGCGAGGATGAGGAGAAATGCGGCGAGGCGGATCAAGTAGACCCAGCTCCGCTCCTCGGCCGGCATGCCGCCGAGCGCGAGCAGCGCCTGCGCGCAGCCCATCAGCCAGAAGGCGAAGGCAAAGGCGAGGAAGAGAGCGTCGCGCGTCTTCTTCCAGAAGCGCAGGAAGAACAGCCCGGCGACGACGAAGCCGAGGGTGACCGCGCCCGACAGGAAATCGACCATGGTGGCGTCCGCTTCCATCATTCCTCCTCCATGTCCCAGACGAAGCCGAAGAGCAGGATGCCGACCGCCGCCAAGGCGAGGAGCAGCCGGCCGAGCCTCAGATCGACCTCGCGGATCACCAGCATGTCGACGATGAGGAGGAGGTTGTTCGCCGCGAGGAAGAAAAAGCAGAGCGCGCTCCACAGGAGCAACCGCGCGCCCGTCCGCCCGTAGCTGCGCCCGAGCAGCCACGCGCAGGCGCTGCTCGTCGCGAAGCAGAGCGTGTAGACGATGGTCGGGAAGATTTCCGGCACGGCCCGTCAGTCCTTTCTCAGCCGGAAGGCGTCGGCGAAGGCGGCAAGGCCGCTGGAAGACGCGTTGAGGATGAGGCGGCGTACGGCATCGGGGCTGCCGGCGTAAAGCCGCTCCGCCTCCTCGACGAGCCGCGCCGCATCCTCGCTCGCCGGCCTGTATTCGGTGCGCCCCGCCGCATCGGTGACGACGAGGCCGGCATCGCCCAAAGCCGAGACGCTCTGCGAGACGATGAGGTCGCTCGCCCGAAGCGCCGTCACGATCTCCGCGTCCGTCCAGGGCCGGCGCTCGCGCTTCAGGAGGAGGAGCACCTCGAGCGACCAGACCGAGCGGAAGCTCGACCTGATGAATCGCGAGACTTGCTCCCTGGACGTCATGATTGCTTGTGAAGGCCTTTGCCGGTGCGCCGAAGGCTGCCCGCTCTAGGGAAAGGCGCGCCGCGATGGCAATCCCCTCTTAAGAAACCCCCTCTTAAGATCAGGGTGCGAAGCTCTTTTTGCCAAGCCGATTTCGTCTGCTATGGTTCAAGGATCGAGCCGGCCGGGGGGCCGGCGCAACTGTATCTGGGGGGAGGACGCCGAAGGAGTAGGCTTCAGTGAACGCACAGGCCCCGCGCGAATTTCTCGACCGCCGCCAGCTCGTCACGGCTCTTCGGAGCCTTCGGCGCGGCGATTTTTCCGTGCGCCTTTCGGAGGATGCGGACGGCGTCGACGGCGAGATCGCGACCCTGTTCAACGAGGTCGTCACCCTGAACGGCGAAATGACCCGCGAGTTCGAGCGTCTCTCCCAGGTCGTCGGCAAGGAAGGCAAGATCACCCAGCGCGGCCGCGTCAAGAGCGCGACCGGCGGCTGGGAAACCGCCATCCGCTCGGTCAACGAGCTCATCGAGGACATGGTCCAGCCGACCGCCGAAGTCGCGCGCGTCATCGGCGCGGTGGCGAAGGGCGACCTTAGCCAGTCCATGACCGTCGAGATCGACGGCCGCCCCCTGCGCGGCGAGTTCCTCCGCATCGGCAAGATCGTGAATACGATGGTGGAGCAGCTCGCCTCCTTCGCCTCCGAAGTGACGCGCGTGGCGCGCGAAGTCGGCACGGAAGGCAAGCTCGGCGGCCAGGCGAACGTGAAGGGCGTCGCCGGCACCTGGAAGGATTTGACCGACAACGTGAACGCGATGGCGACCAACCTGACCGGCCAGGTCCGCAACATCGCCGAAGTGACGACCGCCGTCGCCTCGGGCGACCTTTCCAAGAAGATCACGGTGGAGGTGAAGGGCGAAATCCTGGAGCTGAAAAACACCATCAACACCATGGTCGATCAGCTCAACGCCTTCGCGTCCGAAGTGACTCGCGTGGCGAGGGAGGTCGGCACCGAAGGCAAATTGGGCGGCCAGGCGCAGGTGCCCGGAGTCGGCGGCACGTGGAAGGACTTGACCGACAACGTGAACCTGATGGCCGAGAATCTGACCGGCCAGGTCCGCAACATCGCCGAAGTGACCACCGCCGTCGCCTCGGGCGATCTGTCCAAGAAGATCACCGTCGACGTGAAGGGCGAGATCCTCGAGCTCAAGAACACGATCAACGTGATGGTCGATCAGCTCAACGCCTTCGCGAGCGAGGTCACCCGCGTGGCGAGGGAGGTCGGCACGGAGGGCAAGCTCGGCGGCCAGGCGCAGGTGCCGGGCGTCGGCGGCACGTGGAAGGACCTGACCGACAACGTGAACCTGATGGCCGACAATCTGACCGGCCAGGTCCGCAACATCGCCGAAGTGACGACCGCCGTGGCGCTCGGCGATCTTTCCAAGAAGATCACGGTGGACGTGAAGGGCGAGATTCTCGAGCTCAAGAACACGATCAACACCATGGTCGATCAGCTCAACGGCTTCGCCTCCGAAGTGACACGCGTCGCCCGCGAGGTCGGCACGGAAGGCAAATTGGGCGGCCAGGCGCAGGTCCCCGGCGTCGCCGGCACCTGGGCCGATCTCACCGACAACGTGAACCTCATGGCCGCGAACCTGACGGGCCAGGTCCGCAACATCGCCGAGGTGACCACCGCCGTGGCGCGCGGCGATCTTTCCAAGAAGATCACCGTCGAGGTGAAGGGCGAAATCCTCGAGCTCAAGAACACGATCAACGTCATGGTCGATCAGCTCAACGGCTTCGCTTCGGAGGTGACTCGCGTCGCCCGCGAAGTCGGCTCGGAAGGAAAATTGGGCGGACAGGCGCAGGTCGAAGGCGTTGCCGGCACCTGGGCCGATCTCACCGACAACGTGAACCTGATGGCCGGCAATCTGACCGGCCAGGTGCGCAACATCGCCGAAGTGACGACCGCCGTGGCGAGGGGCGATCTCTCCAAGAAGATCACCGTCGACGTGAAGGGCGAGATCCTGGAGCTGAAAGATACGATCAACACGATGGTCGATCAGCTCAACTCCTTCGCCTCCGAAGTGACGCGCGTGGCGCGCGAAGTGGGCTCGGAAGGAAAGCTCGGCGGCCAGGCGCAGGTGGAAGGCGTCGGCGGCACCTGGAAGGACTTGACCGAGAACGTGAACGCCATGGCCGCGAACCTGACCGGCCAGGTCCGCAACATCGCCGAAGTCACCACCGCTGTGGCATTGGGCGATCTTTCCAAGAAGATCACCGTCGACGTGAAGGGCGAGATTCTCGAGCTCAAGAACACGATCAACACGATGGTCGATCAGCTCAACGGCTTCGCCTCGGAAGTGACTCGCGTGGCCCGCGAGGTCGGCACTGAAGGCAAGCTCGGCGGCCAGGCGCAGGTGCGCGGCGTCGCCGGCACGTGGAAGGATCTGACCGACAACGTGAACCTCATGGCCGAAAACCTCACCGGCCAGGTCCGCAACATCGCCGACGTGACCACCGCCGTGGCGAGGGGCGACCTTTCCAAGAAGATCACCGTGGACGTGAAGGGCGAGATTCTCGCTCTGAAAGACACGATCAACGTCATGGTCGATCAGCTCAATTCCTTCGCTTCGGAAGTCACCCGCGTCGCCCGCGAAGTCGGCACGGAGGGCAAACTGGGCGGCCAGGCGCAGGTGCCGGGCGTCGGCGGGACCTGGAAGGATCTCACCGACAACGTCAACCTGATGGCGACCAACCTCACCAACCAGGTGCGCGGCATCGCCGACGTCGTGACCGCGGTGGCGCAGGGAAACCTCCGCCGCAAGCTGACGGTGGACGCGAAGGGCGAGATCGCGGCGCTCGCCGAGACGATCAACTTCATGATCGAGACGCTCTCGACCTTCGGCGACCAGGTGACCAACATGGCCCGCGAGGTCGGCATCGAAGGGCGCCTCGGCGGCCAGGCCCGCGTGCCGGGCGCCGCCGGCCTGTGGCGCGATCTGACCGACAACGTGAACCAGCTCGCGGCGAACCTGACCAACCAGGTCCGCTCGATCGCCGACGTTGCGACCGCGGTCACCAAGGGCGATCTCACCCGATCGATCGCGGTGGAAGCGTCGGGCGAGATGGCCGCGCTCAAGGACACGATCAACGAGATGATCCTGAACTTGAAGGAGCAGACGCTGAAGAATGCCGAGCAGGATTGGCTCAAGACCAACCTCGCCCGCTTCTCCCGCATGCTCCAGGGCGAGCGCGATCTCACCACCGTTTCGAACCTCATCATGTCCGAACTGGCGCCGCTGGTGAACGCGCAATACGGCGTCTTCTACGTCACCAAGCGCGAGGAGGAGGAAACCAAGCTCGAGCTCGTCGCGAGCTACGGTGCCGAAAGCCACACCGAGCTGAAGCGCGAGTTCAAGCTGCGCGAAGGCCTGGTCGGCCAGGCCGCCGCCGACAAGCGGCCCATCCTCCTCGAACACGTGCCCGGCGACTTCATCCGCATCGGCTCCGGCCTCGGCCACGCCGCGCCGGCCAACGTCAACATTCTTCCCGCGCTCTTCGAGGACGAAGTGAAGGCCGTGATCGAGCTCGCCTCGTTCAAGGAATTCTCCGAAACCCACCAGAGCTTCCTCGACCAGCTTATGGAATCCGTCGGCATCGTGCTCAACACGATCGCGGCCACGATGCGGACGGAAGGCCTCCTCAAGCAGTCGCAGCTCCTCACCGCCGAGCTCCAGGCCCGTCAGACCGAGCTCACCACCAAGCAGGAGGAGCTCCACAACACCAACGAGGAGCTTCAGGAGAAAGCCCAGCTCCTCGAGAACGAGAAGAAGCAGGTCGAAGCGAAGAATATCGAGATCGAGATGGCCCGCCGCGCCGTCGAGGAGAAGGCGGAGCAGCTCGCGCTGACCTCCAAGTACAAGTCCGAATTCCTCGCCAACATGTCCCACGAGCTTCGGACGCCGCTTAACTCACTCCTCATTCTTTCGAAGCTGCTGGCGGATAACCCGCAGGGCAATTTGAACGAGAAGCAGACCGAGTTCGCGCGCACCATCAACTCGGCCGGGTCCGATCTCCTCAGCCTCATCAACGACATCCTCGATCTCTCGAAGATCGAATCGGGCACCGTCTCGATCGAAGTCGGCGAGATGCCGATGAACGGCCTCAAGCAGCACATGGAGCGCACCTTCCGCCAGCTCGCGGCGGACAAGCATCTCGACTTCAACGTCGAGTTCGACACGAACCTCCCCGCCGCGATCAAGACGGACGAGAAGCGCCTCCAGCAGGTGGTGCTGAACCTCCTCTCCAACGCCTTCAAGTTCACCGCGCAGGGCGGCGTCACTCTCGCGGTCCGCACCGCGAGCGGCGGCTGGAGCACCAACCACCCCGTCCTGCGCACCGCCGACAAGGCGATCGAGATCGCCGTCACCGACACCGGCATCGGCATTCCGGAGGACAAGCAGAAGCTCATCTTCGAAGCCTTCCAGCAGGCCGACGGAACGACCAGCCGCAAATATGGCGGCACCGGCCTCGGCCTCTCGATCAGCCGCGAGATCGCCCGCCTCCTGGGCGGAGAACTCCAGGTCCGCTCCAAGCCGGGCGAAGGTTCCACCTTCACCCTGTTCGTGCCGCTCCAGGCGATGGCGCCCGCCGCCACCGCGTCCACCGGCGGGACCAGCGCGCGTTACGACAATAGCGGCGCCATCGTGCCGACCGCGCTCCCGACCGGCTTCGAAGTCACCGACGACCGCGACGCGCTCGGCGACGACGCCTTCGTCCTGATCGTCGAGGACGACCCGACCTTCGCCTCCATCCTGCTCGACATCGCGCGCACGGCCGGCCTCAAGGGCGTGGTCTCGACAGCGGGTGCAGGCACGCTCGCTATGGCGAGGAAGCTCCAGCCGGACGCCATCACCCTCGATCTCGGCCTGTCCGACATCGACGGCTTCGTGCTCCTCGATCTCCTGAAGCACGATCCGCAGACCAGCCACGTGCCGATCCACGTCATCTCGGGCGCAGACAAGCTCCGCTCGGTGATGGAGATGGGCGCCTTCGGAGTCACGGAGAAGCCGGCCGATGACCAGGCGCTCGGCCGCGTCTTCCGCGACCTCGCCGGCCACATCAAAAAGGCGGACAAGCGCCCCGCCCTTCTCGAGGCCGGCAACGAGCCCGGCCACGGCGTCCGCAGCGTCCCCGAGCTTGCCGGCGCGAAGATCCTGATCGTCGACGACGACATCCGGAACATCTATTCGCTGACCAGCGTGCTCGAAAGCTACAACGTCGAAGTGCTCCACGCCGAGCGCGGCAAGGACGGCATCCTGATCCTCGAGCAGACGCCCGGCATCGACCTTGCCCTCATCGACATCATGATGCCCGAAATGGACGGCTACGAGACGATGCAGCAGATAAGGCAGCGCGCGGCGCTCGCCGAGCTGCCGCTCATCGCCGTCACCGCCAAGGCGATGAAGGGCGACCGGCAGAAGTGCCTCGACGCCGGCGCCAGCGACTATATCGCCAAGCCCGTCGACATCGATCTCCTGCTCGCATTGCTGCGCGTCTGGCTCGCCCGGGCGCGCGAGAATGCGCGGCCGGTCCTCTCCGCGGGCGTGGCGGCCGAATAACATGTCCGTACTGACCGATACCGGCCCGGCCCCGGCGGCCGCGCCCACTACGACAGGCGCCGCGGCCGCGGCCGAGCCGATCGACCGGCCGCGCGTCCTCGTCGTCGACGACGACGAGCGCAACCTCCTCGCCATCCAGAACGTGCTCGAGGATCTGGGCGAGATCGTCGTCGCCCGCTCCGGCGAGGAGGCGCTCAGGCACCTCCTCAAGGGCGAGTTCGCCGTCATCCTGCTCGACGTCTACATGCCCGGCATCGACGGCTACGAAACCGCGCAGATGATCCGCAGCCGCGAGCAGACCAAGCGCATCCCGATCGTCTTCCTCTCGGCGGTCAACAAGGAGGCCGAGCATCTGATGCGCGGCTATGCGATGGGCGCGGTCGATTACGTGTTCAAGCCGGTCGATGCGGTCGTGCTCCGCTCCAAGGTCGCCGTCTTCGTCGACCTGTTCGCGATGACCAAGGAGATACAGCGCAAGGCCAAGGCCGAGCAGGCTCTGCTCGACGCGAACCTTCGCGCCAACGCCGAGCGCCTGCGCGTCGAGCAGGAGCTTCGCCTCGCCGAGCAGCGCCAGGGCGCGATCATCCAGTCGCTGCCGATCATCCTGTATCTGGAAGCGCTCGACGCCGTGCCGCGCGTGCCGAAATTCGTCAGCGGCAAT
Organism: Allosphingosinicella sp.; assembly: GCA_035645215.1. Taxonomy (GTDB): domain Bacteria; phylum Pseudomonadota; class Alphaproteobacteria; order Sphingomonadales; family Sphingomonadaceae; genus Allosphingosinicella. The sequence goes on along the minus strand of DASQND010000104.1, from coordinate 19,631 downwards.
TTCTCGGCGCTGACCGGCTACGAGTTCACTGAAATCCAGGCCGCACCGAACCTGTGGATCGACCGCCTCCACGCCGACGACCGCGACCGCGTGCTGACGGCGCTCGCCGGACGGCCGCACGGCCGCTCGCTTTCCGTCGAATATCGCTGGCAATGCGCCGACGGCCAGTACCGCCACTTCCTCGACCAGGCTGTGCTCTTGAAAGACGGCGACGGCGCGCCGATCGAATATGCCGGCACCCTCCTCGACGTCACCGACAGGAAGGAGCTCGAAAGCCAGCTCGTCCAGGCGCGCAAGATGGACGCGATCGGCAAATTGACCGGCGGCATCGCGCACGACTTCAACAACCTCCTCGCCGCCGTGCTCGGCGGTCTCGGCCTGATCGAGCGCCGCCTGCCACTGGGCGAAGAGCATCTCAAGATCCTCAACATGACCAAGCGCGCGGCGGAGCAGGGTTCGGAACTGGTCGGCCGCCTCCTCGCCTTCGCGCGCCGCCAGCAGCTCGAGCCCGCCTGCATCGAAATGGGCGCGCTCTCAACCGCGGTCAGCGATCTCCTCGCCCACACCCTTGGCGGCCTCGTCGAGCTCGAATGGAACATCGAGGGCCAGCCCTGGTGCGCCTTCGCCGATCAGTCGCAGCTCGAGCTCGCGCTCATGAACCTAATCATCAACGCCCGCGACGCGATGCCCGACGGCGGCACCATCGCCGTGCGCACCGAGAACCGCGCCCTCGCTTCGGACAGCTCGGAGACAGGCCTCCCGGCGGGCGAATACGTCGTCCTCGCCGTGACCGACGCGGGCTGCGGCATCGAGCCCGAGATGCTCGAACAGGTGCTGGAGCCCTTCTTCACCACCAAGGATGTCGGCAAGGGCACGGGCCTCGGCCTCTCCATGGTCTACGGCTTCGCCCGCCAGTCGGGCGGCGCCTTCCGGATCGAGAGCGAGATCGGCGTCGGCACGCGCGCCGAAATCTGGCTCCCGCGCGGCCGCCCGGAGACGGTGCGCGCCGCCGATCCCATTCTGCAGATCGAAGAGGCGGCGGCGCGGCCGCTCAACATTCTTCTCGTCGACGATCATGACGGCGTGCGCACCACCACCGCCGCCCTCCTCGCCGACCTCGGCCACCATGTCGTCGAAGCGTCGGACGGCCCGGAAGTGCTCGCCCTCCTTCGCGCCGCGCCGGAAGGCTGCGACCTCCTCGTCACCGATTATGCGATGCCGCACGTCTCGGGCGCGGAAGTCATCCACCAGGCGCGTCAGGTCCGCCACGCTCTGCCGGCGATCATCATCACCGGCTATGCCGACGCGCAGTCGATCGCCCGGCGGCCCGAGGACGTCCCCGTCCTCGCCAAGCCCTTCACCCCCGACCAGCTCGTCGCCGCCCTTGGCGCCGCGCTCGCTGGGGAGCCGATCGAAGCCGAAGCCCCCCTCGCCGCCGCGTCCTGAGCCGCGTCAGGCCAGCCAGCGCCGTTTACGGGCATGCACCGCGAGCGTCGCGAGCAGCACGGCACCGATGACCACGATGGTCGGCACGGCGACTCCGAACGTTTCCACGGCGCCGCTCAGGAACATGATCCAGCCTTCGAGGATAAACAGCGCCAGAAGCGAGGAGATGAGGACCGGCTGCGCCCACGCCTTGCGCAGGATGAGGCCGAGGCTGCCGAGCAGCCCCGAAAAGGTGCCGGCCGCGAACGCGCCCATGATCCAGGCCGGGATCGACTCCGCCGCCTGCCGCTCCGCCTCGCTCATGCCTGCGGAAGGGTCGCCGAAGACGCCGACGGCGCTCAGATACATGGCCACTCCAAACCCGTTCCAGACGAGGCCGACGAGGGCGGCGATGCGGAACCATGCAGGCGGCGACGAATACGACGATGCGGCCATGACCTTCTCCCCGATGTGTACAGGACGAGATGAACCTGCCCGTTCCGGCTCCGTAACGCAAATTCAGCGGCAGCCTCGCCAGCCGCGCGCGCCGCGGGCCGCCTGATCGAGGTGGAAATGGTCGCGGTGGGCGGCGTTGTAATCGGGCGAAAGCACCGTCGCGAACAGGTCGCAGGCGCCGTCGCGCACGTCGCGAAGGAAGGCGGCGCGGGGGCCCCTGTCGTTCCCATCGGCGTCGTTCCAGTCGCCGAGGAGGGTGATGCGCCGGCCGTTCTCCAGCCGGAAGCCGGCGACGTCCACCGCATTGGCGGTGGCATGCTCGCTCCACGCACCCTCGCCGCGCCCGTAGATGCGGCGGCAATTGTAGCTTCCGAAATGCTCGATCTCGGCGACGCGGCTCCCGAAATGCTCCAGCGCCGCGGGCTGGACGACATGCCATTCCCAAAGCGCCAGTGCCGCCGCCACCGGGCAGCTCGTGCCGAGGTCCGCCGGCCGCCAGCCGATCTGAACCGCGCCCGCCCGTCTCAAGCGCACCGCGTCGCTATAGCCGCATTGCTCCCGGGCGCTTCGCGGCGGAAGCGCTTTGTGGCGGATGCCGGCATCGGCGAGAAGGCGGCGGCACAGCGCCGGGTCGTCGCGCAGGCGCACGAGCTTGCGCCCGGTAAAGGCGCCGACCGGCCGGCCGAGGTCGAGCTCGGTCCACGGCATGTCCTCCGGGTGCTGCCGGGCGTAACCGTAGAGGAGCAAAGCCGCGAAGCCGAGCAGGCCGAGGACGAGCAAAGTCTTGAGGATGCGGGCGACGCGCTTCACCGGCGCCTCAGCGCCGCCGCGCCGTTTCGAGCGGCTCCGACGTCACGGGGTAGCCGGCATCCTCCGGGATGCAGACCAGCCTCTCCCCGCCGCGCTCCTCGACCCACGGCGTGATCTTGCGCACCGGATGCCGCGCAGCGTCGGCCCGCGCGTCGTCGATGGAAGCGAAGCGCGCGAGCCGCTCGAGATTGCGCCGCGTCGGAAAGATGACGTGGGCGCGGCCCGCATCCACCTCCGCGAGCACCTCGGCGGCGGTCGCCCAAAAGGCGCGCGCGCCCTCGCCCGGAGCGACCTCCGGCTCCGGCGCGTCGGCGGGCGCTTCGGCGAGGAAGAAGAGCGTGTCGAACCGCCGCGTTTCGCGGAAGTTCGGGCACCAGCGCGCGAAGGGCGTCAGCGCAGCGAGGTCGAGCGAAAGTCCGTGCTCCGCAAGCAGTGCCGGCAGCGCTCCCCCGGCCGCAACCCGCTCCCGGAGCGCGCGTGCCACTTCGGCTGACGCGGCCGGCCGGACGGCGGGCACCAGCCCCGTCTCCTCGATCGTTTCCCGGACCGCCGCGACCTTCGCCGCCGCATCCGCGCCGCCGCCGAGCAGGGCCCCCGCCTCATGATCCTCCGGATCGATCCGCCCGCCCGGAAACACCAAAGCCCCGGCCGCGAAGGCCATGTTGCCGGTCCGCTCCATGATCAGGATTTCAGGCGGCCCCTCCGGCGCGGGGCGCATCAGGACGAGGGTCGCGGCGGGAATCGGCTCGGGGAGGTCGCTCACCCGGCGGACTGCTAGTGCGTCACGGCGAGGGGTGGAAGGCGCTTTGGGCGGGTGGTGGAGCCGAGGGGAATCGAACCCCTGACCTCTGCAGTGCGATTGCAGCGCTCTCCCATCTGAGCTACGGCCCCGCGTCCAAGGAAGCGCCCCCATAAACAGGCCGCGCCCCCGATGCAATGCGCGAGATGCGCGCCCCGCACCCTTTCACCTGAACCGCCCGGACCGAAGACGAGGAGACGCCCAACATGCCGAACACGACCCGCGCCTGGCACTTGAAATCGCGGCCCACCGGAACGCCGACGCCCGATAATTTCGAACTCGGCGACGCACCGCTCGCCGAACTCGAAGACGGCATGGTTCGGGTGCGCAACACGTGGCTGTCGGTGGATCCGTACATGCGCGGGCGGATGAACGACGTCAAAAGCTACGTCCCGCCGTTCCAGGTCGGCTCGCCCATGGAGGGCGGCGCGGTCGGCACCGTTGTCGAGTCCCGCTCGCCGCATCTCACCGAAGGCGAGACCGTCTTCCACATGCTCGGCTGGCGCGAGGAGGCGGTCGGCCCCGCCGGCACGTTCAACAAGGTCCCGCCGCTCGGCGTCCCCGAGCATCAGTGGCTCGGCAATCTCGGCCTGACCGGCGCGACCGCTTATTTCGGCCTGCTGCGGGTCGCCGAAGCCAGGGAAGGCGACATCGTCTTCGTCTCGGCGGCGGCGGGCGCGGTCGGATCGGCGGTGGTGCAGATCGCCAAGGCGAAGGGCATGACCGTGATCGGCTCGGCCGGCGGCGAGGAGAAATGCGCCTTCGTCCGCGAACTCGGCGCCGACGCGGCGATCGACTACAAGCAAGGCCCGGTCGTCCAGGCTTTGATGCAGGCGGCTCCCAAGGGCATCGATGTCTATTTCGACAATGTCGGCGGCGACCATCTCGACGCCGCCTTCGCCGCCGCGCGCGGCAATGCCCGCTTCGCGATCTGCGGCATGATCGACAATTACAATGGCGGCGAGCCCCCCGCCTTCCGCTACATCATGCGGGTGATCGCGGCGCGCATCGCGATGAAGGGCTTCATCTACACCGATTATCTCCCGGAGATCGGCGACTTCTACCGCGACATGGGCGGCTGGATCGCGAGCGGCCAGATGAAGAGCCGGGAGACCGTGCGCGAAGGCCTCGAGCAGATGCCGGAAGCCTTCCTGGACCTCTTCCGCGGCGCCAACATCGGCAAGATGCTGGTAAAGCTCTGAGGACGTCACACTCCTAACCGTCATTGCGAGGAGCGAAGCGACGAAGCAATCCAGCGGGCCTCGGTGCCTGGTACGGAGGCCGTCTGGATTGCTTCGCTTCGCTCGCAATGACGGAGTGCGTTATCCGAGCGCCTCCGCGCGGTCCCGGACGCGCCTCAGATCCTCGACGAACCTTGCATATTCCGCCTCCCGATTGTCTTGGACGCGCAGGAGAAAGCTCGGGTGCACCGTCACCCAGGCCTCGCCGCCGCCCGCGAGGCTGTGCGGCTCGCCGCGCACCTTGGAGATGGTCACCGCCTTGCCCAGCAGCGAGCGCGCCGCCGTCGCGCCGAGCGCCACCGTGATCGGCGGGCGCAGGAGCGTGCGCTCCTGATCGATCCACCAGCGGCAGGCGTCGATCTCGCCGCTGTCGGGCTTCGAGTGGATGCGCCGTTTCCCCCGCCGCTCGAACTTGAAATGCTTGACCGCATTGGTGACGTAGGTCGCCGAACGGTCCACCCCCGCATCGCCGAGCGCCCGGTCGAAGAGCTGCCCCGCCGGCCCGACGAACGGCCGCCCGGCAAGGTCCTCCTGGTCGCCCGGCTGCTCGCCGACGAACATGATCCTGGCATCCAGCGGCCCTTCGCCGAACACCGTCTGCGTGCCGCATTTGTAAAGGTCGCAGCGCGTGCAGCCCATCGCTTCGGCCCGCACCGCCTCCCATGCGGCGGTGACGTTGCCGCCGATCTGAACCTGTGACGTCTCCACCATCCGCGCCTCGCGTGCCTGCGCTCCTGCGATGAGCGCCCCCACCAACGCGGTTTCGGGCATGTTTTTCCAATATTTGCGCGGCATCTCCTTGGTCATCGCCCCGACCTTCAGCCGCGCGGGATTGAAGATGGAGGCGTAATAGGTCTTCCACGTCTCCTCGATCGGGTCACCGCCGGGGGCGTCGGCCTGCGTCGCGCCGGGGCCGTAGGCCAGCAAGCCCGCATCGTGATGCACGGAGAGCGCGGGCGTCAGGATCGACCAGTCCATGTTGGCGAAGCGCCGCGCGAAGAAGGGCGCGCCGGCTCGGACGATATGATTGTCCGGCTCGAACCAGGCGACGAACCGCTCGCCGCCGCCGTCGGTGGGCACTTCACGAAAGCGGACGAAGGCGTGCATCTTGTGGATGTCGCGCCGCACCTCCTTCGCCAGCGCCTCAACGCGGCGCATGAGCGGATCGGCGGCGTCCTCCAGCGCCCTGGCATTGTCGCGGATGCGCAGGAGCAGGGCGTAGAGCAGGGCGAAACGCTCCGGATCGCGGTGGCAGATCGCCGTCTTGGCAAGCTCGACAAAGGCTCGGGCCACCGCGAACTGCGCCGCAGGGGCCGGCGCCGCCGCCTCACCGAACAGGCTCGGCTGCCCGGCGCCGGTCTGCCACACCACCTGCCCGGCCGGCACGCCCTCGGCGGCGAGCGCCCGCGCCGCATCGCGCCAGCCGTCGAAATCGTCCTCCGCGGCAAGCGTGATGAGCCGCATCACATCCTCCCCATCGCGAGATGGGGAGGGGGACCATGCGAAGCATGGTGGAGGGGTAACTGACGAGGCCTCCGCCTTTTACCCCTCCACCACCCTTCGGGTGGTCCCCCTCCCCCCGCCTTCGGCGCGGGGAGGATATTAGGCCGCGAACAGTTCAAGCTGGGCGACTTTCGGGGTGAGCCGCTGCGCCAGATCCGCGCGGTCGGTCAGCAAGGTGGGGCGCCAATCCTCCGCGATCAGGAACGGACGCACCTTGACGACCGACACCGTCAGCCGCGCCACATCGTCGAGCCTCAGCCGCCGGTGCCGCCGCGAGGCGATCAGCCGGTCCACCGCCTTCACCCCCAGCCCCGGCACCCGCAGCAGAGCCTCCCTCGGCGCCCGGTTCACGTCCACTGGAAAGCTCCCCCGGTGCTTCAATGCCCAGGCGAGCTTGGGATCGATGTCGAGCGGGAGCATGCCGTCCTCGCCAGCGGCGTCGGCCAGATCCGCCGGCTTGAAGCCGTAAAAGCGCATCAGCCAGTCCGACTGGTAGAGCCGGTGCTCGCGCATCAGCGGCGGCCGCTGCAAAGGCAGCACGTCCGACGCGTCCGGAATCGGCGAAAAAGCGGAATAATAGACCCGCCGCAGCTTGAAGCGGTCGTAGAGCCCGCTCGCCCGCACGATGATCTCCCCGTCCGAGGCCGAGTCCGCCCCGACGATCATCTGCGTCGACTGCCCCGCCGGCGCGAAGCTCGGCGCCGAGCGGAAGCGCTTCTTCGAGTCCGCGCCCTCCTCGATCGAGGCGCGCATATCCTTCATCGCGCCTTCGATCCGCGCCCCGTCCTTCTCGGGCGCCAGGCGCTTCAGGCCGCGCTCGGTCGGCAGCTCGACGTTGATCGACACGCGGTCGGCATGGACGCCCGCCTGCCGCACCAGCTCGGGATCGGCGTCGGGAATGGTCTTCAAATGGATGTAGCCGCGAAAATCGTGATCGTCGCGCAGCGCCCGAGCGACCTCGACGATCTGCTCCATCGTGTAATCGGGCGAGCGGATGATGCCGGAGGAGAGGAACAGCCCCTCGATATAATTGCGCTTGTAGAATTCCAGCGTCAGCCGGACGACCTCGGCCGGCGTGAACCGCGCCCGCCGCACGTTCGAACTCTTGCGATTGATGCAATAATGGCAATCGAAGATGCAGCTGTTGGTCAGCAGGATCTTGAGCAAGGAGATGCAGCGCCCGTCCGGCGCGTAGGCGTGGCAGATGCCCATGCCCTCGGATGAGCCCACGCCCGTGCCGCCGCGGCTGTCCCGCTTCGTCGATCCCGACGACGAGCAGGACGCGTCGTACTTCGCCGCATCCGCGAGGATGGCGAGCTTTTCGCGAAGATCGATCGCCGGCACGCGTTCGATCTATGTTCTCGCTCAGCCTTTGACAAGGCAGGCTTTGTGCTAGGTGCGGTTTCGCCGGTTGGCGGGCGCGGCGGGGCGGCGGCGGTAGACGGGATCCAGCCGGCTGCGCACCGCTTCCGCGTCGACGAAGCGCCAGCCGGCGCCCTCCAGCCCGGCGGGAAGCGCGTCCGGATTGACGAAGACGACGTCGAGCTCGGCGATATAGCCTTCATGGTCGGTGTCGATCACCGCGCCGTATTGGCGGGTGACGAGCGTGCGCTGGAGAACGCGCCGGTCGAGGATAATGAACCCCGCCATGTTGCGCTCGCGGGCGAGCTCCGCGGCGCGGAGCAGCGCCATTTCGGCGTTGGTGGCGGCGGTGCCTTCGTCGCTCTGGAACTTGACCGTGCGCGCGCCCGGGATCGAGGCCGCGCGCGACATGAAGCCGTCATTGCCGAGAATGCCGTCCGAACCTCCTTCGTAGGCGGGCACGCGGGTCGCGAGCTCGGCTTCCGGTAGGCGGCGGCCGAGCTCGGACAGGTCGGTTTCGGCGATGCGGGCGAGCGACTGGTCGACGGCCTGGCGCGCGGCGGCGATCAGCGGCTCCAGCTCGGCGCGCGACGCCGGGTGGGCGGCGGCAACCGCTTCGTAGATGTTGAGCGCATAGATGCCCTGCCCGATCCGCTCCGTGCGCACCCGGGTCGCGGCCTCGGCGGCGCGGCCGTGCGCCGCCATCAGCCGCAGGTCGACGAGCGTTCTCCAGAAAGCGACGCGGGTGCGCGCTTCCTCGGCGCGGGGCGAGAGCTGCTCGAAGCGGTTGAGCTCGCGCCGGATCGTGCTCCGGTCGGTGACGCCGGGCGGAAGCTCCGGGCGGGTGAGGTCCGCCTCGACCCGATCGGCAAGCGCGCGCAGCCCCGCCTCGGCGCGCGCCTTCTGCCCCGTCGCGGCGAGCGCGAAGGCGGCGGAGCCGTCGAGCTCGATCTGCGTCAGGAAGTTGCCGACGACGATGGGCGAGCGCCCGCCGACGAGGTTGCCGCCGCGCTGCGAAGGCACGGTGAGGACGATCTGCGGCTGGATCGCCGCCGCTTCCTCGAACCGGCCGCGGACCGCCGCGATCGGATAAAGGCTCATCAGGACGGTGGGGTCGTAGGCCGCGATGCCGCGCAACGTCGCCGTATAAACGTCCCAGTCGCCGGTCGCCGCGAGGATGATGTCCGCGGCCGCCGCGCTCAGCTCCGGGTCGGTCGGGCGCGCGGCGATCACGGCGCGGGCGCCGGCGACGGCCTCGTCCTTCCGCCCGGCGAGATGGTGGGCATAGGACCGCATCAAGGCGGTGCCGAGCCCGAGGCTGCGGTCGTAATAAAGGTCGCCGACCGGCGCCGCCGCCTGATCGGACAGCGCGAAGTCGGCGAGCGCCGCCTCATGCTCGCCCGCCGCCAGCCGGTAGATGCCGCGGGCGCGCAGCAGGCTGGCGCGGCGCAGCGTGTAGGTCGGCAGCAGCAAGGGATCGGCGAGCGCACCTTCGCAGGCGGCGAGGCCCGCCGCAGCGAAACCGGAATCCACCCGCCGGCCGATGCTCGCGCCGATGATGTCCAGCATCTGCGTGAACATCGGCTGGGCGCGGCGCTGCATGCCGTCGGCGGTGCGGGTCGGCGCCCGGAAGCCGTCGCAGCCACGCCAGTCGGCGGGCTTGGCGGCAGCCGGGGCCGCCGCGAACATGCAGGCGAGCGCCGCGCCCGCGAGGAGGATCTTGGTCTTCATCTCGTTCCTCCCGGAGGCGGCGGCGCCGCTTTCGTCAGTTGCGCGTGTCGGGCGCGGGGGCAGGCTCCGGTTCGTCCGCCGTTTCCGCCGAAGCCGCCTGGGCGGCGGGCGGCGTTGCGGACGGCGGCGGCAGATCGGACGCGCCGGGCACCGCATAAGCCAGCATGTTCTGCGCGATGCAGCCGAAGGTCGCCTGGTTGCTGATCTCGGCCGGGCGCAGCGCCGAAGCGAGCGCCGGCTGGGACGCGAGCGCGTCGCGCGCTTTGGCGAGATCGCTCGAATAGGCCATGGCCGAGCCGCGGCGGCCGCCTTCCATGCGGACGTTCAGGTAAGGCGTCACGTCGCCGAAATAGACGACCTCTCCGGCGCGGACCCGGAAGGTCGGCGCGCCGAGGCAGAAGGTGCTGTCGACGACGCGCATCGGCGCGGCGCCGTACATCACGTAATCGCCTTCGGAGACGATCATCAGCGAATGATCCTGCGCCAGCGTCCGGTCGCCGCTCTTCGCCAGCACCCAATAGGTATTGGTGTTGCCCGCCCGGCGGGCGCCGCGCGGCTGCGGCACGATGTCGCGCGCTTCGAGGTCGTAGCGCGCGAAGGCGACGGAGCCGTGGCGGTTCTGGCTCTGCGGATCGGGACGGCGGAAGCCGACCAGGATCGCGCCCTGGCCCGGGCCGAGCGTCACCGGCGCGGCAAGGTCGGCGCGGCGGTCGACCTTCAGTTGAGCCGCGGCGGGCGCGGCGGCCGAGACGAGGAGCGCGGCCGCGGCGGCGGCTTTCAGGAGGCGGCTCATTCGCTTTCCTCCTGGGCGTTCTGCTCGGCGGCGTCGCCCGGCTGGGCCGCCGCGAGGCGCGGGGCCGCATAGTCGTTGTTCCATCGTCTCACCTTCCGGCCGCCGACTTCCCCGGCGCCCACGATCGTGTTGAAGAATTCGTCGCGCTCGGCGTCGGTCATCGCCGTGATGCGGGCTTCTTCCGCTTCGTCCACCTCGACGAGGTTCCAGCCGCGGATGAGCAGGCACTGGCGGCGATTGGCGCGGCGCAGGCGCCCTTCGATGATCGCCTGCGCGATCGCGCCGCCGATGCCCGCGCCGATGCCGGCGGCGAGCACGCTCGTGCCGGGCGGCACGTAGACGGCGGTGTTGCCGGTCGGCGTGGTCGAGCCGCGGGCGATGAGGCGGCAGGTCTGCCACTCCTCGTTATACTGGGCGCGGGTCGCGCCCGGGCGGTTGTAGAAGCGCGAATCGCGAAGGTCGCGCTGCGCTTCCTCCGCGATCTTCTCGGCGCTTTCCTCGTCCGCCATGCCGGCGGCGGCGGCGGCGGCGCGCGCCTGCGGCGTGGTGCGCCGGCCCTGCGGAGCGGCCGGCTGGACCGCCTGCGCGGGTGCCGGATCGGGCGCCGGACGCACGTCCTGCGCAGCCGCGAGCGAGCCCGCGAGCGTCATTGTGAGCAGCATTGAAGTTCATCCCCCTTCGATTCCCGAAGCGAATTTGCCGCGAAATTCCGCGCGCCGCAAGCCCCTCGAATATTGGAAAAAATACGAAAGCAGCCCTTGCTGATCCATGTTGAGCACAAGGATCGGGGCGATGTGCAGGATCAGGAGGCCGGGCGCGGTTCCTCCGGGTCGGCGCAGCCGCGCCGCGTTTCGCCAAGCACCTGCAGCGCGGCGGTGAACGCGAAGGGCCGCTCTGACATGCCGTCCGAACAGGGGGCGCGGGTCAGCGTCAGCACGAACGGCCGCCCGCGAAAGCTGCCCGAATAAGTCTCGCTGCCCGGCCCGTAGGAGCGCCGCGTCTCCACCACGTCGCCGAACTGCCGCTCCGGAACCATGTAGCGGACGCTCGTCCCGGTCACCGTGCCGCCCCAGAAAGGCTCGGTGCCGACCAGCGCGTAGCCGGTCGGCGACATCGGCGCCGTCGGGGTCGCAGCCGGCGGCGGCGGCAAGGCGGGCGCCGCGGCGTTGGCGGCGGACGGGGCGGGGCGCGGCGCGGCCTCCCCGCCGCCGTTCGCCTCCTTGGCCGCCGGCGCACCGTCGCAAGCGGCGAGTATTGCAAGAAGCAAGGCCGCGGCACGCCTGGTCATGAATCCTCCTGCTCGCAGAGATGGACGCTGCCGCACCGCCCGGGAGCCCGCAAGCGGTTTCGAATGTTCAGGCATTCCGGGCCGAACGGATGTAAGGCCGCCCTCTTGCATCACGCCCACGAAGGAGACGCATCATGGCGAAGGGCCAGAAGAAATCGAACAAGGAAGCGCGCAAGCCCAAGGCGGAAGCGCCCAAGAAGCAGAACGCGTCCAATCCTTCCACCAAGCAGCCTCAGGGCATGGTCGGCGACATCAACCGGCGCTGAGCGGCGCGCCGGAGCAGCGGATGAACCTCGCCTGCCAACCCGGTTCAGGCAGGCCTCACCCCAAGAGGCGCAAAGGTCTTCCAGGCGCAGGGGCGTCATGGAGTGAGACCAAATGAACAAGATCCTTTTGAGCATGGCGGCGGTCTCGGCCCTCGCCATCGGCGCGCCGGCCATGGCGCAGCAGGGCGGCTACGACGTTCGCGGCGACACCCGCATCGACCTGCGCATCGGCGAGCTCCAGTCGCGTCTCCAGGCCGGCATCCAGTCGGGCTCGATCACCCGCCAGGAAGCCCAGCCGCTGCGCATGCAGCTTCGCGATCTCACCCGCCTCGAGCGCCAGTTCGCGCGTGACGGCCTGAACCGCGCCGAGCGCCAGGAGCTGCAGGGCCGCGTCCAGCAGCTTCGCCAGCAGATCCGCACGGCGGAGATGAGCGGCGGCGGACGCTGGCAGGACCGCGACGGCCGTGACGGCCAGGGCTGGAACCGCGATTGCCCGCCGGGCCTCGAGAAGCGCAACAACGGCTGCATTCCTCCGGGCCAGGAAGGCCGCGACGGCCGCTGGGAAGAGCGCCGCGGCGACCGCGACGACCGCTGGGAAGACCGCCGCGGCGACGACCGCCGCTACGACAGCCCGTACGACCGCAACCGCGACGGCTATGACGACCGCGACACCAATCGCGACAGCCGCGACGGCGACTATCGCGACGGGGATTGTCGGGACGGCGATTATCGCGACGGCGAACGCCGCCGGGGCGGCATCGTCGGCCAGGTCATCGATCGGGTGACCGGCGGCGGCGGACTTCGCGTCGGCCAGCGCGTCTCGGGCAATCTCGGCGCGCTCCCCTACGAGTATCGCAATCAGTATCGCGACGGGAACGGCGCCTATTACCGGACCGACGGGCGCAACATCTACCGCATCGATGCGCGCACGGACGTCGTTCTCCAGGTTCATTCGATGAACCGCTAAACGCCTCGCGTAACCAGTTGCTTTGCGTACAACGAGAAGCGCCCCGGCCTCGCCGCCGGGGCGCTTCTTTCGGTTTGCGGGAAGGCCGGCGCTCGAGCCCCGTTGCGCGCAGCCGTTTCGGGGCTGGCACCGCTACCGGATTCATGATTTAGATCAGGCGCTGAATGTCACGCAGCTTCGGCGCTCCCGCCCATGGCAGGAGCGCCGCTTTGTGAGAGAAAGAAGAGGGAGGGACCTATGAGGAAATCTGCAATGGCCGCGGCCGGCGCACTTGCGCTCGCGCTCGCCGCCTGCGGCGGCAATGCCGACGACCGCGCCGCCGAGAACGTCATCGAGAATGCCGACAACGTCGCCGACAATTACGAAGCGATGGCCGACAACGCGACCAACGAGACGGTCGAGGACAGGCTCGAGCAGAAGGCGGACGTCACCCGCGAGAAGGCCGAGCAGAAGGCCGAAAAGATCGACGACAACGACAACAGCGCCGCCGAAAAGGCCGCTCCCGCCAGCGGCGAAGTGGAAAGCAACGTCAGCGGGATGTAATTCTCGCCGCGGAATCGAGGAGGGGCGTCCGCCGCGCGCGGGCGCCCCTTTTCGCGTCAGCCGCGCACGACGCGGCGATAGCGCCGCGCGCGCCACCGCCAGCCCTGAGCCCGCGTTCATGCTAAATCCATGAAACTTCTCCGACTCCCGGCGCGTTGGGCCGGTCAAGTTCGAGTTTGTGAGAAGGAGCCAATGTAATGGCGACGAGCGTATTAGAAGCCCGGGGCGGAAGCCTTGTCCTCCCGGCCAGCCAACGCGGCTATCACATCGTCTATCGGGACCATGAGACGAATTACTGCCCCGGTTGCGGCCGCACCCACTGGTATATCGGCCGGCTGTCCGCGGAATGCGCCTTCTGCGCCACCGCGCTGCCGCTGGAGAACGCCTCCCTCGTCGCCGGCGGACAGATCGTCCGCCACGTCCGCCGCTCCGGCTTCGGCCCGGGCGAGCAGCACGCTTTCGCCGCCTGAGCGGAACCCGGCTCCGGCCGGTTGAGTTTATTTCTCGAAGCGACACGCGGACTCCCCCTCCCGCTGGTCGCTTCAGGGTCCGGGCAAACCTCCCCTCTGCCCCGACCCACGGCTTCACCCGGGCTCTGCCTCGATGAAGCCGATCAGGGCGCAAAGGCCGATCGTCCCCCGGCCGACGCCCGAACTGGCGGGTCCCCCGGAGCCTCCCTCTCCGGCGGGACCCGCACCTGTTTTTGAACCCCGCAAAGTGGTACTTTGCGGGGGGCCCCAGGGGAGGCTCCATCAGACTGGATAGGCGTCTCAGCCCGCGGAGCGGCGGCGAACGGGCACGTTGACGTTGCAGAGATCCGTGCCGCCGGCGGGGCGGTTGAAGAAGGTGCCGCCGCGGTTGGCGCGTCCGGTGACATAGGCGTTGAAGGCGGCCGTGTCGGTGCGCATCACTTCGAAGGAGGGCCGCTCGGCCGCCGGCAGGTCGGCCGCGACTCGGACCCGCGCGATGCGGATCGGCTGCTCGTTCTTGGCAGGGTCGTAGAAGCCGAGATTGCCCGTGCCGCGCGGCCGCGCCGACAGGGCGGGCATGCCTTCGATCACCCGCCCCACCGTCGCGATGTTGAGGTCGAGGTGGCGCGGCGCGTGTCCGATCACCGCATAAAGCTCACCCGCCGTCCCCGTGTCCGGCGCGACGTCGCGGCCCGCGCCGACGCTGCCGTAGCAATGGGTGAGCCACGCCCGCCCCTGCTCCGGGTCCCAGGCGACCGGCCAGCCGTCGACATGCCCCACCATCGGCGCATAGCTGTCCGGATATCCGAGCGGCCGAACGGCGAGCCCCGCGAGCGCGCGGTCATATTCCGCCGGCGGCGTCCTCAAGACGCCCGGCGGCAGCGGGTTCTCGGCATCGCCGTTGCCCCACTGCGAAACGTAATTGTCCTGCACCCGGTAGATGGTGGCATTGTTCCACCAGCCCGCCCGCGCGAACGCCCTGATGTTCGCCGCGTGAACGGGCGCGAAGGCGGGCGCGAGCTCGATCGCGACGCGCTGCCCGTCGGCCAGCTCCATCAGCAGCAAATTCTCGGGATCGACCGGCCGCCAGTCCGCCGCCGTCGCCGCCGCGACCACTTCTGAGGGTTCGCGCGCGCCCGCCACCGGCGCGGGCCGCCAGGCGGCGGGGCGGGCCGCGGCCTCGGGCTCATCGTCCGGGCCCACCTGGACGCAGGCGGAAAGGCCGAGGGCGAGAGCGGCTGCGGCGAATATTGCGTGGCGCATGGCGAGAACCCTCGTGTTGTGCGGCCGCACCGTGCCGGAAATCGCCGCGCGATCAAGCCCCGCCGGCTCGGCGCGGCGGCGGGCGCCGGTTTCGTCGCTCGCCGCTGTCGAGTGGCGGTCCAGTCTCAGGCCAAGGCCGTCCTCCCGCATGCACGCAAAAAAAGGGCCGGCGCGCCCCGCACCGGCCCCCGTTCATTAGCCTGAGCGCCCAACCAAGCGGGCGCCCGCTGGCGCCTACCAGATGCGGACGCGTTGGTTGGGCGGGAGGTAGAGGCGGTCGCCGGGCTGGATGTTGAAGGCGGCGTACCAGGCGTCCATGTTGCGCACGATGCCGTTGACGCGCCATTCGGGCGGGCTGTGCGTGTCGGTGAGCAGGCGCTCGCGAAGGGCGGCTTCGCGGATGTTCGAGCGCCAGGCCTGGGCGAAGGCGAGGAAGAAGCGCTGGTCGCCGCTGAGGCCGTCGACCGGCGCCGGCTCGCCGTGCTGGGCGATATGGCGGCGATAGGCGGCATAAGCCATTTCGAGGCCGCCCAGATCGCCGATATTCTCGCCGAGCGTGAGCTGCCCGTTCACCTTCTGCCCGGGAATGCCTTCATACTGGTTGTACTGCTCGACAAGGCGACCGACGCGCTGGGTGTAGCGCTCGCCGGCCTCCGGCGTCCACCAGTCACGGAAGCGGCCCTGCGCGTCGAAGCGGCGCCCCTGGTCGTCGAAGCCGTGGCCGATCTCGTGGCCGATGATCGCGCCGATGCTGCCGTAGTTGACGGCCGGATCGGCGTTGGGATCGAAATAGGGCGGCTGCAGGATCGCGGCCGGGAAGGTGATCTGGTTCGACAGCGGCGAATAGTAGGCGTTGATGGTCTGCGGAGTCATCGCCCAGAGCGACCGGTCGACCGGCTGCGGCAGGCGCGAAAGCTGCAGATTGTGCTGGAATTCGCCGGCCCGCATCATGTTGCCGAGGATGTCGCCGCGGTCGACCCGCATCGAACTGTAGTCGATGAAGCGGTCCGGCCCGCCGATGCGCGGATCGAAGGCGTCGAGCTTGGCGAGCGCCTGGACGCGGGTCGGCTCGTCCATCCATTCGAGGTTACGCAGGCGCTCCGAGAAAGCGGCGCGCAGATTGGTGATGAGCTCGCCCATCTGGCGGCGGCTTTCGGCCGGGAAGTGGCGCTCCAGATAGATGCGCCCGACGCTTTCGCCGAGCGCGCCGTTCACCATGTCGAGCCCGCGCTTCCAGCGCTCGCGCTGCTGCGGAACGCCGCGAAGGGTGCGCGAATAGAAGTTGAAGTTCGCCTGATCGAACGCGCGCGGCAGGAAGGGCGCGGCGCCGCTCAGCATGTGGAAGGTGAGGTAATCCTTCCAGGTGCCGACCGGCACGGCGTCGAGGAGCTGGCCGATGGCGGTGATCGCGGTGGTCTGGCCGGCGATCACGGTCTGGACGTCGCCGAGGCCGTGCTGGGCGAGCCACGCGGTCCAGTTGAACTGCGGCGCGAGCTGGGCGAGCTGCTCGCGGTTCATCGGGTTGATGAGCTGGCGCACGTCGCGCGAGCGCTCCGGCGTCCAGTGCGCTTCGGCGATGCGGCGCTCGAGCGCGATGATCGAGTCGGCCTTTTTCTCGGGGTCGGCGATGCCGGCGAGGCGGTGCAGCTCGACGATGTAGTTGCGGTAGCCGGTGCGCGCCGCTTCGAACTGGGCGCCGTCGCGCAGGTAATAATCGCGGCCGGGCATGCCGAGCCCGCCCTGGCCGGCAAATGCGACGTAGCGGGTCGGATCGGCCGGGTTCGGGATGATGCCGACGCCGACCGGCGACTGATAGCCGGGCGTCGCGAACAGGCGCAGGAGGTCGTCCTTCGTGCGCGCCGCGGCGATGCGGGCGAGGTACGGCCGGACGGGCGCGATGCCGCGGCGCTCGATGCCCGCTTCGTCCATGTAGCTTGCATAAAGGTCGGCGACCTGGCGGTCGGCGGGGTTGGTGCTGCGCCCGGCGGTTTCGAGGATGGCGCGCTGCTGCTGCTCCAGCTCTTCGGCAAGGAGGACGCTGACGCCGTAGGAGGTGCGGTCGGCGGGAATCGGGTTCGCCTTGAACCAGGCATTGTTGGCGAAGCGCCAGAAATCGTCGCCCGGCTTGACGGACGTGTCGCGCGCGGCGAGGTCGACGCCCCAGGTGCCGAAGCGCGCCTTGGCGGCGGCGGCGTGGCCCGCGTGCGGATTGGCGGCGGGCTGCGCGACAAGCGGCGCGGCACCGGCCAGAAGCAGCGCCGAAACCAGCGCCAGACGGCTCTTAGACATTCGATAGTCTCCCCAACAGGCCGGATAAAGCCAGCCACCCCAAAGGTTTGTACCCCGCTTGCTCCTTAAAGGGTGCCGGTGCCCGCGCAACGGGTTTCGCGCGCGCGCCCCGGAATAAGCAAGAACGGTCAATCGGCTTGCCGCATCGCGCCGGGCAGTGCACGATGAAAGCCCAATGACCGCCCACCAGAGCCAGGCCGCCGTCATCGACGCGCTGACGCCGGTCCTCGAGACCGCCCTCGACGCCGTCGTGGTGATGCGCCGCGACGGCAGCGTCGCGGCGTGGAACAAGGTCGCCGAGCGGACCTTCGGCTGGTCCGCGGCGGAAGCGATCGGCCGCTCCATGGCCGACCTCATCATCCCCGAGCGCTACAAGGAGCCGCACGGCAGCGGCCTTGCGCGCTACAACGAGACCGGCGAAGCCCACGTCATCGGCCAGCGCATCGAAATTTCGGCGACGACCAAGGACGGCACCGAAATCCCGATCGAGCTTTCGATCACCACCGCCCGCTCGGTGCGCGAAACCGTCTTCGTCGGCTTCATGCGCGACATCAGCGAACGCCGCGCCGCCGAAGCGCGGCTGCAGCGCCAGGCGCGCGAAACGCAGCTCCTGTTCGACATCAGCGCCATGGCCGCGGAGAGCGGATCGTTCGAAGAAGCTTTGCGCGCCTGCCTGTCCGCCATCTGCCAGCTCACCGGCTGGCCGGTCGGCCACGCCCTCGTCGTCCGGCAGGGGGAGCCCGCCGAACTGGTCTCGACCGGCATCTGGCACGAGGACGAGCCGAACGCCGCCGATCCGCTGCGCGAAGCGACCGCGCAGATCCGCTTCACGACTGGCGTCGGCGTGCCGGGCCGCATCCTCCTCACCGGAGAGCCGGTCTGGGTGTCCGACACGGACGCGTCGGCGCATTTCGCGCGCAAGGGGCTCGGCTTCGGCGCCGCCTTCGGCTTTCCGGTCAAGGGCGAGGGCCGGATCATCGCCGCGCTTGAATTCTTCTCGCACGACGTGGTGGCGCCCGACGACGACCTCCTCCTCACCGTCCGCACGCTCGGCGAGCAGGTAGGGCGCGTTCTCGAAAGGAAGCGCACCGAGGAGCATCAGCGCCTGCTCCTCAATGAGCTCAACCACCGCGTGAAGAACACCCTCGCCGTCATCCAGAGCATCGCCCAGCAGACCTTCCGCGGCGACGCGGCCGCGCCCGAAGCGCGCCAGGCCTTCGAAAGCCGCCTCACCGCACTCGCCGCCGCCCACGATCTCCTCACCGGGCGCAACTGGGAAGCCGCCTCGCTCCTCGACGTGATCGACCGCGCCGGCATCGGCTGCGGCGTCGGCAACGAGCGGATCGCGATCCGGGGAGAGGATATCGAGCTCGCGCCGCGCACCGCCGTCTCGATCGCGATGGCGCTGCACGAGCTGTGTACCAACGCGGTCAAATACGGCGCCCTCTCCAACGAGGAAGGGCGAGTGACCGTCGCCTGGACCCTGGCCGGGGAAGCGGGCGGGCGCCGCCTGAGTCTCCGCTGGTCCGAAGAAGGCGGCCCCCGCGTCCCGCCGCCCTCGCGGCGCGGCTTCGGCAGCCGGATGATCGAGCGCGGCCTCGCCGCCGAGCTCGGCGGCACGGCCGAACTGCTGTTCCGCCCCGAAGGCGTGGTCTGCCGGGTGGAAGCCCCGCTTCCCGAGCCCGACAGCCCCTCGTCCTAGCCCCTGGCTTCAGTCGCGCGCGTCAGCGGCCGGGACCCGGCGGCGGGGTGCGGACCGTCGCCGCGCCGACCATGCCGATGCGGCCGCGCGAGACGGTCCACAGCCGCTCCGGCTCGCCGGTGGCGACGAGCAGCGGGCGGTTCATCCACAGCGACAGGAAGACGTGGATTTCGGTCGGCAGCGGATCGAGGAGGTGGGTGACCGCGAGCGGGCGCGGCTGGGTGCCGGCAAGCTCGGTCGGCGCATCGAGATCGACGCAGCGGTTGGTAAAGGCGCGCGGCGCGGAGACGGTGCCGTCCGCCGCCACCGTCGCGAGGAAATGCCCGCCGAGGGGATATTTGCCGCGCTGCGTCTGCGGCGAGAGCTTGTAGACTTCGACCGCGCCGTCGGCCGCGGCGGGCGGAATGGCGAAGACGTTGAACGTGCCGCCGCACGGCTGGCGGTCGAGGTTGGCGACCGCGGCGCGCGCGGCCGCCATGCGGCGCTGCACCGGGGTCAATGCCGGCCGGTCGGCGCCGGTGAAGACGTCGCGCGACGCGATCCGGTTGCCCGCCACCTGGCCGCGGTAGACGGCGACCGGCCCGGCGGGCGTTTCGGCATAATAGACGACGGTCATGGTCCCGTTGGCCTCGGGCGTCGCGACCCAGCCGGCGATTCCGGCCCCGCTTGGGTTGGTCACGCGGGCCAGCATGTCCTGGGTGGTGAGCTGGCCGGCGCGGGCGA
>DASQND010000103.1:0-12468 GCA_035645215.1 Allosphingosinicella sp. | reverse complement strand
AAGGGCATCGAGACGGTCGAGGACCTCGCCGACGTCAAGCAGGTGGTGGTGGAAGCGGTGCGCCGGGGCGGCCACACGATCCTCAATGCCGACGATCCGCTGACCGTGCGCATGGCGCGGCGCGCGGGCGGGCGGATCATCTGGTTCTCGCTCCACGGCGATGCGGAAATGTCGCCGATGGTGCGCGAGCATATCGACGGCGGCGGCATGGCGGTGGTCCGCGAGCCGGGGCCGGAGGGCGGCACGATCGCGCTTTACGATTATGGGCGGCGCGAGTTCATCATGAAGGCCGGCGACATTCCCGCCACGCTCCACGGCATGGCCGAGTTCAACGTCGCCAACGCGCTCGCGGCGATTGCGGTGGCGGTCGCCCGCGACGTGCCGATCCTCACCATCCGCTCGGCGATGAGCCAGTTCCGCTCCACCTTCGAGCAGAATCCGGGACGCCTCAACGTCCACGACGCGCATGGCTTCCGGGTCATCGTTGACTATGCCCACAATGCCGCAGGCCTCCAGGCGCTCGGCAACGTGGTTCGCGGCCTGTCGCACCGCTACAAGAGGACCATCGGCGTCGTCTCGATGGCCGGCGATCGGCGCGACGAGGATCTGATGGAGATGGGCCAGATCGCGGCCGGCATCTTCGACGAACTCATCTTCCGCGAGGACCCGTCGACCCGCGGCCGTCCGCGCGGTGAAGTGATGAAATATCTTCAGGACGGGGCGCTCGCCGCCGGCCGCTCGCCCGATCACATCCACCTCATCGCCGGCGAGGCCGCATCGACGGCGGCGGCGCTGGCGATGGGCAGGCCGGGCGACCTCATCGTCATCACGCCGACGGACGTCAAAGGCTGCTGGCAGCAGGTGAACGACTTCAAGCCCGCGGCCATCCGCACGGCCAATCGCGGCCCCCTCGTCGCAGCGGAGTAAGAATGTTCGACAGGAAAGAGGGCTCATGGGCCCTGATCGTCCACGGCGGCGCCAAGCCCTGGGACGACAGCGAAGAGCAGGCCAATCGCGACGGCGTCCGCCGCGCGGTGGAAGCGGGCACGAAGGTGCTGGCCGGCGGCGGAAGCGCGGTCGACGCCGTGGAGGCGGCGATCCGCATGCTGGAGGATTTGCCCGTCTTCAACGCGGGTCACGGCTCCGTCCCCAATGAGGAAGGCGGCATTGAAATGTGCTCCGGCATCATGGACGGGCGCGACCTCTCGGCGGGCGCGGTCGGCGCGATCAAGTCGGTGCGCAATCCGATCAGCGTCGCGCGGGAGCTCATGGCGGAAAAGGAAGTGATCCTGGTCGGCGAAGGCGCGCTCAAGTTCGCCAAGGAGAAGGGCTTCCCGCTCGCCGGCGACGAGGAGCTCAAGGCCGAGGAAGAAAAGCAGCTCGCCACCGAAGGAATGCACGACACGGTCGGCGCGGTGGCGCTCGACAGCGGCGGCAACCTCGCCGCCGGCACGTCGACCGGCGGCCTCGACGGGCAGAAGGTCGGGCGGATCGGCGACAGCCCGCTGCCGGGCGGCGGCCTTTATGCCGACAACCATGTCGGCGCGGTCTCCTTCTCGGGCGACGGCGAGACGATCGCGCGCCTGGCGCTCGCCGGGCGGATCATGGCCTCGCTGGAGGACGGCGAGGCGATGGAGCAGGCGATCGCCAAGTCGGTCGCCAAGCTCCCCGGCACCGGCGGCGCGGACGCGGACGGCGGCGGCATCGGCATCCACAAGGACGGGACCATCGGCTGGGCGCACAACAGCCCGATGTTCGCGATCGGCTATGCGACGGCGGACTCGCCCGACCCCAGGGTTTTCTTGAAGAAGGACGAAGAGCTAAGTGGCTGACGACGAACGCCGCAAGAACGGCACGCTCATCATCATCGGCGGCCATGAGGACCGCGATCCGGAAGGCGAGCGCGTCATCCTGAAGGAAGTCGCGCGCCACGTGCGCGGCGGCAAGCTCGTCCTGGCGACGGTGGCGAGCCACCAGCCCGAAGGCTATTTCGACGAATATGAAAAGGCCTTTTCCGATCTCGATACCGGCGAGCTGGTCGAGCTCTATGTCGAGGACAGGAACGAAGCGAGCGACCGGGAAAAGCTTTCGGTCCTCGACGACGCGCAGGCGATCTTCTTTTCGGGCGGCGACCAGCTCCGCATTACCAGCCAGATCGGCGACACCGGGATCGAAGCCAAGGTCCGCTCCATCTACGAGCGCGGCGGGACCATCGCCGGCACGTCGGCGGGCGCGTCGGTGATGAGCGACACGATGCTGGTCAAGGGCACGTCCTCCGAGACGCACCGGATCGGCGACCTCCACATGGCGCCCGGCCTGGGGCTCATCCGCGACGTCATCATCGACCAGCATTTCGCCGAGCGCGGCCGCTTCGGGCGGCTGATCGGCGCCGTCGCGCACAATCCGCGCTGCCTCGGCATGGGCATCGACGAGGACACGGCCGCCGTGGTCACCGACGAAGTGCTCGAAGTGATCGGAAGCGGCGCGGTCTACGTGGTCGACGGGACGGGCGTCACTTATTCGAATCTCGCGGAGGAGAGCCCGGACAACGTGCTCTCCATGCACGACGTCAAGGTCCACGTGCTGGGGAACGGCAACCGCTTCGACCTTCGAACCCGCAAGCCGCTGCCGCCGCGCAAGCGCTGAGCGGCGGCGCCCGCACAAATTATGCTGCACTGCAGCGGACCCTTGCCGCGGCCCGGTGGTTGATGACGCATGCCTAAGACAAAGACCATCGAACTCGGGCCCGAGCGCTCGCTCCACATCGTGCAGGCAGGGAAGGGGCCGGACCTCGTCCTCCTCCACGGCGCGCTGGCGACCCACTGGGACTGGCTCGAAGGGCCGTTCGACGCGCTCGCCCGCCGCTTCCGAGTCACCGCGGTGGACCGGCCCGGGCACGGCCTCAGCCGCCGTCCGCGCTTCGAAGGAACGCCGCGCGACCAGGCGGCGCAGATCCGCGCCGGCCTCCGGGAGCTCGGCATCGAGCGTGCGGCGTTCGCCGGCCATTCGATGGGCGGCCTCGTCGCGCTCGCCATGGCCGAGCAGTTCCCGGAAATGGTGGAGCGGCTGGTCCTCGCCGCGCCGATCGCCTTTCCCGAAGCCCGGCCGCTCGAGCACGGCATGATCGCGCCGCGCGCGATTCCGCTCCTGGGACCGATCCTGTCCAGCCTCGGGCAGGCCACGATCGACCGGCCGATGCTGAAGGGCGTGCAGCGCCTCATGTTCGCGCCGCAGCCGGTGCCGGAGCGCTGGGAAGCCAATTATCCCTATGACCGGATCCTGACGTCGGAAGCGATGGTCGCGGAAGGGGAGGAGACGGCGGCGATCCTCCCGTTCGCGCCGACCGGGCTCATCGACCTTTCGAAGGTGCGCGCCCCGGCGCACATCGTCACCGGCACCGCGGACCGCATCTGCAATCCGGACCGCCACGCCCGCCCGCTCGCCGCCATGCTTCGCGATTCGCGGCTGACGGAGCTCGCCGGCATCGGCCACATGCTCCACCACGTTGCGTCCGACGCCTTGATCGAGATTGTGGAAGAAGCGGCGCAAATCGCCTGAGGGCGCGGCTCGCCGATGCTCCGGCACGGCGCGCCGCCCCGTTCAGGTTGCGAAAAGGGCGGATTTCCTCTATAGGGAGGGCCTCCCGGCAAAAGGTGTTTGATGAAAGCGGTATCCCGACTTGGCCCCTTGCTGCGCCTGCCCGAGTGGCGGCGGCCGGATTTCCGCGCGCTTGCCGCGGGCCTGGTGGACGGCGTCCGGGCGCAGCCGATGGGCGCGGCCATGCTTTTGCTCACCTTCTTTCTCTACACGATCGCCGGCGTCGCCGTGACCTCGAACGGCGGGTTTGCCGCCAATGCGCCGGCCAGTTCGCGGGCGCTGGCGACCGCGGCCGCGGCCCAGGCGGCCGAGCAGATGACTCCGCAGGCGATCCGCCCGCTCGATCCGACGAGCGCGCAGCAGATCAACGCCGCCATTCCGGTGGTCGCGACCGGCCCGGCCGCGAGCCCCTTCGCGCTTCGCTTCTCCAGCGTCGGCGACCGGGCGCGCTCGCTCGAATGCCTGACCGAAGCGATCTATTACGAAGCGGCGCGCGAGCCGACGGAGGGCCAGCGCGCCGTCGCCCAGGTCATCCTGAACCGCCTGCGCCACCCCGCTTATCCGAACACGGTGTGCGGCGTCGTCTTCCAGGGGCATGAGCGGCGCACCGGCTGCCAGTTCAGCTTCACCTGCGACGGCTCGCTCGGCCGCCGCCCGATGGCGCCTTACTGGCAGAACGCCCGCAAGGTCGCCGAAGAGGCGCTCGCCGGCTACGTCCACGCCCCGGTCGGCTACTCGACCCATTATCATGCGAACTACGTGGTTCCCTACTGGGCTTCGAGCCTGGTCAAGTCGGCCAATATCGGCACCCACATCTTCTATCGCTGGACCGGCGGCTGGGGCCGTCCGGGCGCGTTCACCGACCGCTATGCCGGCGTCGAGCCGTCGATCGTCCGCCGCCGCACCGCGCCGCCGCCGCTTCCGGGCACGACCGAGCAGGCGCTCGCCGACGCGCGCGACGCCGCCGCCGCCGCCGCCGCCGAGCAGGCCGCGATCGCGGCCGCCGGCGGGGTTCCGGCGCCGGGGGTTCCGGGCGCCGGCGCGGTGCCGACGGGAAGCGTCGACAGCTTCAACCGCGCGGTCCTGCGCCGCTACGAGCCGCTCCGCCGCGAGACGGCGACCCAGGTCATCACCGAGCGCAACAAGGGCGACGCGACGATGACCGCGAGCCAGCGCTGGGCGCTGACCGGCAGCGACAACAGCCCCGCCCAGGCCCCGCTCGGCCGCCGCAACCCGACGAGCGGCGCCGCGGTGCCGACGACGGAGCCGGCCCCGCCCCCGCAGACGCCGCCCCCGACCGGCGGCGATGCGGCGCGCGAGCCCTGAGGCTCGCCGCCCTGTTCGAGCGGGCGGCAAAGCCTACGAAGCGAGGCAAGTTCCGGCCTTGCGCAGCGGGACCTGCGCAGACTTTTCACTGGCGAGCTCAGCCTGCCATGTGGCACCGCGGAGCATGAATTTTCTTGTCGAGCTGCTCCTGGACCTGATCCCGGCCCCGCGATTCAACCCGCGCAACTGCCTCACGATTCTCGTGCTGTTCGTCGTGGTGCCGTTCGTGCTGTGGGTCGTCTTTATCGACCTCGACCTGCTCCTAGCCCCGCACCAGCGGCACGAATCGAACCGGCAGGATCGCGCGCCGGGAGACGTGGCCGCGAGCGTCCTTGACGATCAGCATGAGCTGCTCGTCCTCGCCCGCGCCGACCGGGATCACCATGCGCCCGCCCGGGCGGAGCTGGTCGACCAGCGGCTGCGGCACGTGCGGGGCTGCGGCGGTGACGATGATGCGGTCGAAAGGCGCGTGTTCGGGCCAGCCGGCATAGCCGTCGCCGGCGCGGACGGTAACGTTTGCGTAGCCGAGTTCGGCGAGGCGGGCGGCGGCGCTCGCGGCGAGCGGCGCGACGATCTCGATCGAATAGACCTCCCGGACGAGGCCGGAAAGAATGGCCGCCTGGTAGCCGGAGCCGGTGCCGATCTCCAGGACGCGGTGCTCCGGCGCAACCTCGAGGAGCTGGGTCATGAGCGCGACGATGGTCGGCGCGGAAATCGTGGCTTCGTGGCCGATCGGGAGCGGGCGGTCCTGGTAAGCGTCGGCACGCAGCGCTTCGGGGACGAACAGGTGGCGCGGGACCCGGCGGAGCGAATCCGCCACCGGGCGGCTGAGCTGCGTGCCGGCGCGTGCGCCCGACGTGGCCACGAGGTTCTCGACCTGCATCGCCATGCGCCGGCGCTCGTCCGCGCGGTCGGGCTCGGCAGCGGCGGGGAGGGCGAAGGCGGCTAGGGGGAGGGCGAACCAAGGGCGCATAAGCCGCTCATATCACAGGCAATTCGCGTCGGCGAGACGATGCTGCTAGGGCGCGGCTCATGAATTCCGTCTTTGCCGCGACCGGCACCAGCATCTTTGCGCGCATGTCGGCGCTCGCCATCGAGCACGGCGCGGTAAACCTCGGCCAGGGCTTTCCCGATTTCGGCTGGCCCGAGGACGTGCTCGCCTGCGCCGCCGACGCGATCCTCACCGGGTCCAACCAATATGCGCCGATGCGCGGGCTCCCGGAGCTGCGGGACGCCGTCGCCGCGCATTACCGCGCGCACCAGGGGCTGGAAGTGGACGGGGCCGAGGTCACCGTCACTTCGGGCGCGACGGAGGCGATCGCGTCGGCGATCCTCTCGCTGGTCTCGCCCGGCGACGAGGTCGTGCTCTTCCAGCCGCTCTACGACAGCTACCTCCCCATCGTGCGCGCCGCCGGCGGGGTGCCGAAGCTCGTCAGCCTTTCGCCGCCCGGCTGGCGGATCGAGGAAGAGGCGCTCGCCGAAGCGTTCAGCGCGCGGACGCGGCTCGTCGTCTTCAACAATCCGCACAATCCCACGTCGCGCATGTTCGACGCGGAGGAGGTCGCGCTGGTCGCGCGCTACTGCGTCCTGCATGACGCGATCGCGGTTTCGGACGAGGTTTGGGAGCATGTCGTCTTCGACGGCCGCGCGCACATCCCGCTCGCCTCGCTTCCGGGCATGGCGGAGCGGACGGTGAAGGTGGGCTCGGCGGGCAAGATCTTCTCGCTGACCGGCTGGAAGGTAGGCTGGTCCGTCGCCCCGCCGGCGCTCGCCGAAGCCTTCGCGAACGCCCACCAATATCTCGCTTATGCGACCGCGCCCAACCTGCAGGCCGCCGTCGCCTACGGGCTGGGCAAGGACGCCGGTTATTACGAGGCGATGCGCGCGGCGTTCACCGCCTCCCGCGACCAGCTCGTGCGCGGCCTGCGCGAAGAAGGTTTCGCGGCGCTGCCGGCGGAAGGCACCTATTTCCTCTCGATCGACCTCGCCGCGTCGGGCGTCGCCGCGCACGACGCATCCTTCTGCGACCGCGCCGTGCGGGAGTTCGGAGTCGCCGCGATCCCGGTCAGCGCCTTTTACGCCGAGCGTGCGGAAACGGGCGTCGTCCGCCTCTGCTTCGCGAAGCGCGAGGAGACGCTGGCGAAAGGCCTGGAAGGTCTCGCCCGCGCTCGCGACGCTTTACGGAGCGCCTAGCGCCGCCAGTTGCGGGAATGCTCGCGCGGCTCGGGTGCCTGGCCAAGCGGGGAGAGGATGCAGAAGGCTTCCCAGCGGGCGGGGTTGGCGTGGACTTCGGCGAAGGTGACGGTTCGTGCCCGGTCGCGGGTGCAGGGGATGGCGCGGTCGGCGATTGCGGCTTCGCTCAGCACCGGCGGTTCGCCGATGTGGAGCCAGGGGATGGGCGTGCCGGGGCGCCAGGGCTTGGGATAGAGGGTGCGCAGCGAGTCGAGCGCGGCGACGTGGTAGATGCTGCCGTGGTGCTCGCTGTTGCGGCGGTCGACATGGACCCAGCGCAGGGCTCCGGCGGCGGGTGAGCGGAGAGCCGCAAGGAGGCTGTCCAGGCCGCGCTGCATGGTGCCGCCTTCGCCCGCCATGGTGAGGTAGAGGCGGCGGCCTTCGTAATTCTGGGCGTCGAGGAGCCGGGGCGCGGTGCGGCCGAGCTCCTCGCGGTTCCACCACAGGCTCGGGCTGATCGCGACGTAATCGTGAAAGAGGTCGGCCCGGCGCAGCAGCGTGTCGACGACGAAGAGGGCGGCGAGCGACTCGCCGATCAGGGTGCGGCGGCCGTTCGTGCGGTGGTTCGCCTCGATCCAGGGGATCACCTCCTCGGCGATGTGGCGGCGGAAGCCTTCCGCGCCGCCGCCGTTGGCGAACTCCACCGGCTCGCCGTTGGCGCGGTAGAAGGTGACGTAGCGCTCGTCCCGGTTGGGCGTGGTGAGCTCGCGGATGCGGTTCTTCGTCTCGATGCCGACGACGATGAATTCGTCGAACGTGCCGCTGATCTCGCCGTGCTGGGCAAGGCCCGCCATGTGCGGGAAATCCTGCGCCACGCCGCCGTCGAGCACGTAGAGGACGGGATAGCGGCGCTCGCTCTCGGTGGCGTAGCCGGAAGGCAGGCGGACGTTGATCCGCCGCTCCTCGCCCAGCGCGGCCGAGCGGAGCGCGTGGGAGCTGCCGAGCACGATGGGCTCTCCCGCCGGGGCCGGCTGGGCGGCGGCGGGGGCTGCCGTGAAGCACGAGATCGCCGCCGCAAAGGCCGCCGTCCACCAAAGCCGCATGTTCGCTCCTTTCCGGAAATTGGCCGGTGCCCAGTGGAGCGGGTTCGCGGCGCGTCCGCAAGCCCGGAGCAGGACGCGAGCGTTACGCGGCGCATGGGAGAAGGGCGGGTATTGAGTACGGACCCTAGGCGGCGGCCTTGTGGTCCGCGCCCGGTTCGCCGAGCCGGTCGGCCTCGTCGTTCAAGGTAACCGCAATGGCGATGAGGTGCGCCGCCGCGGTGGGATCCTTCGCGATGAGCGCGATGCGGCTGCAGCGCTGCGCCTGCGCTCTTAAAAAGGCGATCATGTCGCTGCTCGTCCCCGTCATGCCGAGCCGTGTAGGGACGCGGGCGCCGCACAGGCAATATGGCCTAAAGACCGTGCCGGATGCGTTACGAGCGCGGCTCCATCGGCGCCCCCACCTTTCGTTAACCATCATGTCCTAAGCCGGTGATGCGAGGAGGACGCCATGACCCCAGCGACGACGATGGAAGCCCGATCGGCGGGGCCGGCGGTGCACGCCGCGCTCGCGGCGATCGACGAGGCCCTGGCCAAAGAGGAAGGGGCGATCACCGCGTCCACCGAGACCAGGCTGCAGACCGCTCTCTACTTGCTGAGAAAGGAAGGCGGCCGCGCCGCGCTCCTTTCCGAACTGGAAGGCATGGCGGCGTCGCTGCGCATCATGATCGAGGCGAAACGGACGAACCAGCCCAACCTCGATGCATCTCGCCGTGCGCGCCTGCGACGGCTTCGCGCCGCCTCCCCTCTCATGTAGACGCCGTTCGGCCAGCATCCCGGAGATTCGGCCGATGGCCTTGTACAAGTACCGGAACTACCTTGCCGCATCCAAGAACGGCGCCTTCGACGTCATCCTGCAGCCCTCCGCCTTCGTGCCCTGCGGCGGCATCTATCGCTGCACGGGATGCGGCAACGAAGTGGCGCTGGAAGGGGTCGGGCTGATGCCGGACCGAAGCCACCACGAGCACAAGCCGAATCAGGGGCCGGTGCAGTGGCAGCTCATCGTCGCCACCGTCACAGACGTGCCCGCGCCCTACCTCCACGGCAGCCGGTAAAGCGGGGCGGCGGCGGGTTCGGCCGCCCGCTCGCTTTGCACTTCGCCCGCCGCGCCGGTAGGGAGCGCGGCCCATGGCCAAGCACCCGCCTATCGCCGCCGGCGCCGTCGGCCTGGACTTCGGCACCACCAACTCGGTCGCCGCGGTCGCGCGCGACGGCGTATCCGAGCTCGTCGCGCTCAGCGGGCCGATTTCGTCAGACCCGGTCTTCCGGTCGGCGCTCTGCTTCTGGGAGGATGAAGCGCGGATCGCGGTCGAAGCCGGGCCCTGGGCGATCGCGGAATATCTGGAATTTCCGGAAGGCAGCCGCTTCATCCAATCCTTCAAGGCCGTCGCGGCCTCGCCGAGCTTCGAACATGCGACGATCTTCGAACGGCGCTACCGCTTCGAGGATCTGGGCCGCGCATTCGTCGGGAAGATGTCGCAGCGCTCCGGCGGCGCGCTCGGCGGCGGCGCGGCCCGCGTCGTGATCGGCCGCCCGGTGGAATATGCCGGCCATCTTCCCGACGAGAGCCTCGCGCGCCGCCGCTACGATGCCGTCTTCTCCGGCCTCGGGGCGGAGGTGCACTATGTCTACGAGCCGATGGGCGCGGCGTTCAGCTTCGCCGCTTCGATCGCCGAGCCCGCGACCGTCCTCGTCGCGGACTTCGGCGGCGGGACGAGCGATTTCTCCGTCGTCCGGATCGAAGCGCCGGGCGCGGCGCGGCGCTGCGTGCCGCTCGGCCATGCCGGCGTCGCCATCGCCGGCGACCGGTTCGACTACCGGATCCTCGACAATCTCGTCATGCCGCTCCTCGGCAAGGGCGGGCATTACCGCTCGTTCGACAAGGTGCTGGAGATACCCGGCGGCTATTTCACGGACTTCGGCGACTGGTCGCGGCTCGCGCTGATGCGCAATCGAAGAACCCTGGCGGAGCTCGGCAAGCTGCGCCGCGCCGCGCTCGATCCGCAGCCGATCGAGCGGATGATCGCCGTGGTCGAGCAGGAGCTCGGCTACCGGCTTTACGAGGCGGTGGGGCAGGTGAAGCGCGACCTGACGGCGGCCCCCGCCGCGCGGTTCAGCTTCAGCGCGCCCGATCTTTCGATCGACGCGGAGGTGACTCGCGCCGCGTTCGAGGCGTGGGTCGCGCCCGACATCGTCCGGATCGAGGAGGCGGTCGACCGCGCATTGTCGCGCGCCGGGGTGGCCGCGGAGGCGGTCGACCGGGTGTTCCTCACCGGCGGCACCTCGCTCGTGCCGAGAATCCGCCGCCTGTTCGAGGCGCGCTTCGGCGCCGGGCGGATCGCGAGCGGCAACGAGCTGACCTCGATCGCCCACGGCCTTGCCCTGATCGGCCTCGAAGAGGAACCCGGCGCATGGGCGGCGTAGGGCCCGGCAAGCGATCGACGGCCGGCGGGCGGAGGCTCAAGGTCTTCTTCGACGGCGGGTGCCGGCCGAACCCGGGAAGGATCGAAGCGGCGGTGGTGGCGCGCGGCGAGACCTGGTTCTTCGACGATCTCGGGACGGGCACGAACGAGGACGCGGAATGGCTCGCCTTGCGCCTCGCACTGGAGACCGCGCAGTCGCTCGGAGGCGGCGCGTTCGATCTGATCGGCGATGCGGCCCACGTCATCGCGGTCGCGAACGGCACCGCCAGGTGCCGCAGCGCGGGCTCCCGCGATCATCTCGCGCGCTTCAAGGAAGCGGCGGCGGCGGGGGCGCCGAGGCGCGTGCGATGGATCGCGCGCACCCAGAACCTCGCCGGCATCGCGCTTGCGCCTAGGAACCGCCCTCGATCTTGAGCAGCCAGAGCGCCGCGATCAAGGCGAGCGTGGCTGTGCAGATGGCGATGGTGATCATCCTCAGGTAGCGGATGTGCACCGTTTCCACTTCGTGGGCGCGGTGCCTTGCGAGGACGCGGCAGGCGCGCCGTTCGGCCGCGACGAAGATCGCGATGCCGATCAGGAGGAACGCCGTCGCGATCGCCTTCGGAATCCAGACCGGCTCCATCTTGGTGAGGAGGTTGAAGCCGACCCCGACCGCGATCGACGCGAAGCCGGTGCGCATCCATCCCGCGAACGTCCGCTCGTTGGCGAGCAGCGTCCGGTCTTCGGCGAGGTCGGTGCGCTCGTGGGCGAGGTTTTCCTTTTCGCCGCCCACCTTCAGGTGCCGTCGCGCGGCCGGGCCGTTTCCTTGGGCGCCGCCTCGCGCGGGGCCGGGCCCTGCGGCGGCGGCGTCGCGGCCGGCCGGTCGGGAGGCGTGCCGCCGGGCGGCGGCGCGGCGGGCTGGTCGCCGGTGGGGGCAGGGGGCGTCTCGCCGGCGGGCTGAGGCGTGGCAGTGGCGCCGCCGCCGCCGACCGGCTGGTCGGGCGCGGGCGCCGCTTCGGTCGGCCGGCTTTCGCTGACCGGCGCGCGGTCGGTCTGGATCAGGGGGACGCGGGCGGGCTGCTGGGCGGCGCCGGCGTCGCCGAGCGCGCCGCGCATGAAGTTCGACCAGATGCGCGCCGGAATGCCGCCGCCGCTGACGCCCGGCATCGGCCGGTTGTCGTCGTTGCCGACCCACACGCCGACGACGAGATCGCCCGCGAAGCCGAAGAACCAGGCGTCGCGATAATCGGAGGTGGTGCCGGTCTTGCCGAAGGTCGGCACGGGGAGGCGCGCCGCGGTGCCGGTGCCGCGCTGGGTGACGGCGAAGAGGACGTCGCGAAGCTGCGCGAAAGCGGGATCGCGGCGGATCGTCTGCCCCGTTCCCCACCAGCTTCCGAGCCAGCCGCCCTCCGGCGCGATGCCGATCGGCCGCACCGGATAATAGCCGGCGGCGACCGCCGCATAGGCCGAAGTCATTTCAAGCAGGCTGACATTTTCCGTGCCGAGCGGAAGCGTCGGCACCGGCCGCATCGGGCTCTGGACCCCGAGGTCGCGGGCGGCGCGGATGACGTTCTGGCGGCCGAAGCGCTCGGTCATCTGGATCGCCACGGAGTTGGACGAATAAGCGACGGCGTCGCGGACCGGAATCGTGCCGCGGTAGCGTCCCTCGTAATTTTGCGGCCGCCAATTGCCCATCACGACCGGCGCGTCGCTGACCCGCGTGTCGGGATTGACCTGGCCCGAGCGGAAGGCGGCGAGATAGACGAAGAGCTTGAAGGCCGAGCCGGGCTGGCGGCGCGCCTGAACCGCGCGGTTGTAGGGCGAATCCGCGTAATTCTTGCCGCCGACCATGGCGACGACGCGCCCGTCCG
>DASQND010000102.1:0-8727 GCA_035645215.1 Allosphingosinicella sp. | reverse complement strand
GGCCCGCGCGCCGGAGAAGAAGCGTCCCGCCCGCGATCGCCAGCCTTCGCTCGCGCTCGGCGACAGCTTCACTCTGCCCTCGATCGACCTCCTCAACCCAGCCCCGCCGCCGATCAATGCGACGCTCGACAAGGCGAGCCTCGAGCGCAACGCCCGCCTCCTCGAATCGGTGCTCGAAGACTTCTCCGTGAAGGGCGAGATCGTCGAAGTCCGCCCGGGCCCCGTCGTCACCATGTACGAGCTGGAGCCGGCGAGCGGCATCAAGGCGAGCCGGGTCATCTCACTCGCCGACGACATCGCCCGCAACATGTCGGCGCTCTCTGCGCGCGTCGCCACGATCCCGGGACGCAGCGTCATCGGCATCGAGTTGCCCAACGCCAAGCGCGAGATGGTGGTCCTGTCCGAGCTGATCGGAAGCCACGCCTTCGAAGACCAGGTCGCCCAGCTCCCCATCGTGCTCGGCAAGAACATCGCCGGCGATCCGGTCGTCGCCGATCTGGCGCCGATGCCGCATCTGCTCGTCGCCGGCACCACCGGGTCCGGCAAGTCGGTCGGTTTGAACTGCATGATCCTGTCGCTGCTCTACCGGCTGACGCCCGAGCAGTGCAAAATGATCATGATCGATCCCAAGATGCTGGAACTCAGCATCTACGAGGACATCCCCCACCTCCTCGCGCCGGTCGTCACCGAGCCGGCCAAGGCGATCCGGGCGCTCAAGTGGACCGTCGAGCAGATGGAGGAGCGCTACCGGATGATGGCGGGCGTCGGCGTGCGCCAGCTCTCCTCGTTCAACGCCAAGGTCCGCGAAGCGAAGATGAAGGGCCAGTCGCTCGGCCGGCGCGTCCAGACCGGATACGACACGGAGACAGGCCAGCCCAAATACGAAATGGAGGAGCTCGACTACGAGGTCCTGCCGCAGATCGTCGTGATCGTCGACGAGCTCGCGGACCTCATGATGACCGCCGGCAAGGAAGTCGAATTCCTGATCCAGCGCCTCGCCCAAAAGGCGCGCGCGGCGGGCATCCACCTCATCATGGCGACGCAGCGCCCGTCGGTCGACGTCATCACCGGCGTCATCAAGGCGAACCTGCCCACCCGGATCAGCTTCGCGGTCACCTCCAAGATCGACTCGCGCACCATCCTCGGCGAACAGGGCGCCGAGCAGCTCCTCGGCAAGGGCGACATGCTCTACATGCCCGGCGGCAAGCAGATCGCCCGAGTCCACGGCCCCTTCGTCTCCGACGAGGAGGTCCGTCTCGTCGCCGAGCATTGGCGGGGCCAGGGGCACCCCGACTACATCCAGGCCGTCACGGAAGAGCCCGAGGACGGCGGCTACATGTTCGAAGGCCAGCCCGAGGGCGAGGACGATCCCGAAGCGCAGCTTTTCCGCAAAGCCGTCCAGACCGTCGCCGAAAGCCAGAAGGCGTCCACCTCATACCTCCAGCGCCAGCTCCGCGTCGGCTACAACAACGCCGCCCGCCTCATCGAGCGGATGGAAAAGGAAGGCATCGTCTCGGTCCCGGATCACGTCGGCCGCCGCGAAGTGCTGGTCGATCCGGAAGGGCGGCCGCTGGCCTAGGCTGCCGTCCAGCACTCCGCCGTCATTGCGAGCGAAGCGAAGCAATCCAGCGGGCGGCTGAGCGGGTCTCCGGCATCGTCTGGATTGCTTCGTCGCTTCGCGCCTCGCAATGACGGGGAGCGGGTGACGCGGCGTTGGCGCGCCTGAACCCCCGGGAACCGGCGGGTTCAGTGGGCATTCAAGGCGGCGACACCATATCCCCCTCAAGTTTGACACCATACGGAGATCATCCATGTTGCGTTTTCGCGCGCTCGCTCTTGCCGCCGCCCCGATTGCGGCCGCATTCGCCCTCGCGCCCGCGCCCGTCGCCGCGCAGGCCGATGCCGGCCTTTCGACGGTTCAGGCGCACCTTCGTGCCGTGAGCACCATGACGGCGAATTTCAGCCAGACCGACCGCCGCGGCCGGACGCTGAGCGGCACCGTCTCGATCAAGCGGCCCGGCCGGGTGCGCTTCGACTATGGCCGCACCGCCAACATCCTCATCGTCGGCGACGGCAATGCGCTCAATTTCATCGATTACGACGTGCGCCAGGTTTCGCGCTGGCCGATCAACGATTCGCCGCTCTCCGTGCTGCTCAACCCGAACCAGGACCTCGCCCGCTTCTCGCGCGTGACGCGCAACGACGCGCAGGTCCTCCTCGTCGAAGCGCGCGACCCGCGGCGGCGCGAGTTCGGGACGATCACCATCGCCTTTGCCAAGAGCGCCGGCGCGCCGGGCGGCCTGATCCTGACCGGCTGGACCTCGCTCGATGCGCAGAACAACCGCACCACGATCCGCCTCTCGAACCAGCGCTTCAACGTGCCCGTCGCCGACAGCGTCTTCCGCTTCACCGATCCGCGACGCCGCGGCGGCCCGCGCGGCTGATCGGGAAACCGCCGCGAAGCGCTTGGGACAATATGTTATTCATGCTCGCGACAGGAAGAATCGACTAGACGGGAGACTGCAATTGCGGATCCCCAGCCTGGGTTTCCCCCCTGTTCCCCGGGCGGGATCTTAGCAATTGACCTCGCGTCACAAGCGCTTGGTTGGCCCTCGCTCCACGCCCCCGGAGCGGGGGCCTTTCCATGTCCGGTGACCGCGCCGAAGATCCCCGTGACATCGACAGCGAACGCTCCGGCGGCTAGACGAGCGCCATGTCCCTCAGCCTCAAGATCGCCTCCTGGAACATCAACTCGGTGCGCGCCCGCGCGCCGATCGTGGAGCAGTTCCTGGTGCAGGAATCGCCCGACATCCTCTGCCTCCAGGAGACCAAGGTCGTCGATTGCGACTTCCCGTTGGAGATGTTCCACCGCCTCGGCTACGTCCACACGATCCTCTGCGGGCAGCGCATGCACCACGGCGTCGCCATCCTTTCCAGGCTGCCGATGCGCGAGGACGACCGGCTCGACTGGCAGGCGAACGGCGAAGCCCGCCATGTCGGCGTGCGGCTCGAATGCGGCATCCGGCTGGAGAACGTCTATGTCCCCGCCGGCGGGGACGTGCCGGACCGGGAGGAGAACCCGAAGTTCGGCCAGAAGCTCGATTTCCTGTCGCGGATGACGCGCTGGTCGGAAGCGCTCAAGGTGCCCACCGTGCTCGTCGGCGACTTCAACGTCGCGCCGCTCGAATGCGACGTCTGGAGCCACAAGCAGCTTCTGAACGTCGTCAGCCATACGCCGATCGAAGTCGAGGCATTGAACGGCCTCCAGCAGAGCGGCGGCTGGGTCGATCTCGGCCGCCACTTCCACCCGGCGCCGGGGCGGCTCCACACCTGGTGGAGCTACCGCTCGCCCGACTGGACCAGGAACGACCGCGGCCGGCGGCTCGACCATATGTGGGCCACGAAGGACGTCGCCGCGCTTGCCGTCGAGCACCATGTCCACGAGCCGTGCCGCGGCTGGACGCGCCCGTCCGATCATGTGCCGCTGGTGACCGAGTTCCGCATTTGAGCGCGGACGCCGAGAGCGTTGCCCGGGCAATCGACGCGATGCGGCGCGGGTCGCCGGTCGCGATCGGCGGCGCGGCCTATCTCGCGGTGGAGACGGCGGACGAAGACACTCTGGCGCGGCTCGACGGCGCGGGCGCGGCGAACCTCCTCATCTCCGGCCACCGGGCGGCCATCCTGAAGCTCGCCAACCAGCGCGACGGCGTTCCGGCGGGGCCGGTGAGGATCGAGCGCACGCCGTGGCTCGGCCTGTCCGCTGCCCGGGACGTTGCCGACCCATCGCGCGATCTCGCGTCGCCGCTCAAGGGCCCGTTCCGCACGGCACCCGTCGACGACGCCGCCGGCGCCGAGGCGGCGCTGACGCTGGCGCGGCTCGCCGGGCTGCTGCCGGCACTCTTCGTCGGACGCGATGCGTTGGCGGCCGCCGTCACCGCCGAGGCGGTGCGCGCCGCCGCCCGCTCCGAATCGCTGCGCATCGTCTCGCGCGCCAAACTGCCGACCCGCTTCGCCGAGGTGGCGGAGATCGTCGCCTTTCGCGCGCTCGCCAACGGCGCCGAGCATGTCGCGCTGCTGATCGGGCAGCCGAGCGGCGAGCCGCCGCTCGTGCGCCTGCACAGCGAGTGCCTGACGGGCGACGTCTTCGGCTCGCTCAAATGCGATTGCGGACCGCAGCTCGACGACGCGCTCGCCGCCATCGCCGCTTACGGATGGGGCATCCTCCTCTACCTCCGCCAGGAAGGGCGCGGCATCGGCCTTGCCAACAAGCTTCGCGCCTATGCGCTGCAGGACCAGGGCTTCGACACGGTCGATGCGAACCTGCGCATCGGCTTCGGCGACGATGAGCGCGACTATGCCGTCGCGGCGCGGATGCTCGAAGCGCTGGGGCAAACGCGGGTGCGCCTCCTCACCAACAACCCGAAAAAGGTGGACGGCCTCGCGGCCGAAGGTGTGGAGGTGACCGAGCGGGTGCCCCTCAAGAGCGGTCTCAACCCGCACAACCGGGCCTATCTCGAGACCAAGCGCCTCAGGAGCGGCCACCAGCTTTAACCCGCCCCGCCGTCATTGCGAGCAGAGCGAAGCAATCCAGAGGATCTCGGAGACTTGCACCGGCGCCCGCTGGATTGCTTCGCTACGCTCGCAATGACGGCAGCCCGATCATCTCCATGACCTCATCGAAGCTCTGTGCGATGCGGCGGACGCCGAGCGCCCACAGCCGCTCGGCATGGCCGGGGAGGCAGTGCGTGCCGGCGGCGAGGCCGATCACGTCCGCCCCGGATGCCAGCGCGCCCTGGACGCCGACCGGTGAGTCCTCGACGATCACGATGCGCTCGATCGGCACGCCCATCGCCGCGGCGGCGTGGAGGTAGAGATCCGGCGCCGGCTTGCCGCGCGTCACATGCTCGGCGCCGCTGAAGATCCGGCCTTTGAAATGGTGGTAAAGGCCGAGGTGGCGCAGGTGCGTCTCGATCCAGTGAGTGGAGCTGGACGAGGCGACGGCGCGGGGAAGATTGGGCGGCAGCCTCTCGACAAAGGCAACGGCGCCGGCGACCGCCTCCAGACCGTCCTCGAGAACGCGGCGGTCCTCCGCCCCGCGCGCCTCGTGAAAGTCGTCCGGTAGCGGGCGGCCGATCCATTTCTCGATGGCGGCGAGGAAATCCGGACCGCTGAGACCCATGAAGTGAGTCATCGACTCCTCGGCGGAGGTCGGATGGCCCCTGGCCGTCAGATAGTCGGCGATCTGAGCGTTGCCGGCAAATTCGCTTTCGAGGAGCACGCCGTCGAAATCGAGGATGAGGCCGCCGTATCTCAGCGCCGCTCTCCGAACAGCGCGGTTCCGACGCGAACGTGAGTCGCGCCGATGGTGACTGCCGTCTCGTAATCGCCGGACATGCCCATGCTGAGGCCGGCGAGGCCGTGGCGCCGGGCGAGCTTGGCGAGGAGGGCGAAATAGGGTGCCGGCTCGACTTCGGCGGGCGGGATGCACATCAGGCCCGCGACGTGGAGCCCCGCGGCCCGGGCCTGTTCGAGGAGCGCGGGGAGTTCGGCCGGGGTGCAGCCGCCCTTTTGCGGCTCCTCGCCGATGTTAACCTGGAGGAAGCAGGCCGGGCGGCGGCCTGTCTTCTCCATCGCCTTGCCGAGCGCGTCGACGAGCGACGGCCGGTCGACCGAGTGGATGGCGTCGAACAGGAGGACGGCTTCTTCCGCCTTGTTCGACTGAAGCTGCCCGATGAGGTGGAGTTCGACCCCTTCGTACGCCGCCCGGAGCTCGGGCCATTTGCCCTCGGCCTCCTGCACGCGATTCTCGCCGAAAACGCGGTGGCCGGTGTCGAGGAGCGGGCGGATGGAGTCTGCGTCGTGCGTCTTGGAAACCGCGACGAGCGTCACCTCCTCCGGGCGGCGCCGCGCCATTGCCGCGGCGCGCGCGATGCGGTCGCTGACCTCCCTCAGCCTTGAAGATGCGTCGCTCATCGCGGCTGCTATAGGAAGGGCGATGGATGCCCGCCACCCTCTCCCGCGCCTCTGGCTGATGACCGACGAACGGCTCGGCGACGCGCTCATGGCGGCGGTGGACGGGCTGCCGGAAGGGGCGGGGATCGTCTTCCGCCACTATAGGACAGAGCCGCATCTGCGGCGTGCGCTCTTCGATGACGCACGCGCCAGGCGCGGCGATCTGCTGGTTCTGCTCGCCGGGACGGCAGAGGAAGCGCAGGAGTGGGGCGCCGACGGCAGTCACGGGCGAGGCCCGGGCGCGGGACTGAGGACCGCGCCGGTGCACGATCCCGCCGAGCTGCGGGAGGCGGAGGAGGCAGGCGCGGCGGCGGTGTTCGTGTCCCCCGTGTTCACGACGCGGAGCCACCCGGGGGCGGCGGTGCTTGGGACGAACGGCTTCGAAGCGCTGGCGGCGGAAGCGCGGGTGCCGGCAATCGCACTCGGCGGAATGAACGCGGAGCGATTCGCACTGCTGAGGGGCGCCTACGGCTGGGCCGCGATCGACGCCTGGCTTGAAGCTTGATTGAAGGCCGAGCGGAATGCCGCGCGCCCCCCGCTTAGAAGCGGAAGGCGGTGCCGATGTAGACGGCCTGGCTGTCGCGGCGCTGGTCGGTGGCGAGCGGCTCGAGCCGGTCGCGGGCGATCCGGTAGCGGACGCCGCCGGTCACGTCGACGTTGCGCGCGATCGAATAGGAGCCGGCGACGTCGACCGCATAGGCCTCGTCCTCGGCGACGATCCGCTGGCGGCCCTCGGTCTGCTCGGCCGAAGCCTGGACCCGGGCGGTGATGCGCTGGTTGGCGCGGTAGCTCATGCCGACCTGCGCGGAGGCGCGGCTGCCGGTGACGACGCCGTCGCGGCTTTCGGCGACGTCGCCGGAAATGGCGAACCGGCGCCACCCGACCGAAGCGCCGAGATTGTAGGATGCCGGGGTGATCGCGGTAACCGGAGTCGCCGAAGCGGTCTGGACGCGGCTGCCGGCGGCGGCGGGCGCGGCGGGACGGGCGCGGACCGCGACCTGGACGGGGCGGCTGCGCTCGGCCGTGGTCATGGCCGGCGTGAAGCGGAAGCGGGGCGTCGCACTGCCGCGGCGGGCGAGGGCGGCGGCGAGGCGCGGGTCGGCGACGGGCGGCGTGAAGGAGCCGGCGGGCGCACCGCGCAGCGTCGGCGCGGAGCGGCTGGTCTGCGCGGACGCGGGCGCGAGCATCAGGGAAGCCGCGACGACCGCGACTCCCGCCAATGCTGCAATGCCCCCGCTATGCTTCACGGTTCCATCTCCAAAGCTGCCACGGATGTAGTCGGCGCTGCCCGGCTTGCCTAGCGCAGGCGGATCGGTGCGGAGCCGAATCGTCACGACATGTTGCCCCCAGTCCACATGCGCCATCGCGTTCGCGTCCCTTGCCGCCTGGCATTTCAACGTGCGGCACCGCCTCCTCGCCCTCCGAGAGACGGCTTGCCGCACGCGCGGCTCCCTCTATAACGGCGGGCGAAGCGTTCAGTTTCTAAGGACATATCATGGCCCGCTCTTTCTCCCTCGCCCTGGCCGCGGCCGGCGCCTTCAGCCTCGCCGGCTGCCAGTTCATCCAGGACGACATCAGCCGCACGCTCGGCAAGGCGCCCGAGGACCGCGGCCGCGCCGCCGACATCGCCGCGAGCCGCACGACCACGATCGGCGTCAACGCCTACCTCTGGCAGGCCGCGCTCGACACCGTCTCGTTCGCGCCCCTCGCGCAGGCCGATTCGAACGGCGGCGTCATCGTGACCGACTGGTATGCGAATCCGAACACGCCGGCCGAGCGGGTGAAGCTCACCGTCACCATCCTCGATTCGGACCTTCGCGCCGATGCGCTGCGCGTCGCCGCCTCGCGGCAGACGCTGCAGGGCAGCCAGTGGGTCGAAGCGCCGGTCACCGCCGCCACCGTGCAGCGGCTGGAGGAGATCATCCTCACCCGCGCCCGCGACCTGCGCCGGGCCGCCAGCATCCGCTAAGCCCTCCGATAAAGGCCAGCAATGCGCTTCAATCCGCAGACGGCCGACGCGCACTGGCAGAAGACCTGGGAGGAAAGCGGCACCTTCCGCGCCTCCGACGACAGCGCGCGTCCCAAGGCCTATATCCTCGAGATGTTCCCCTATCCTTCGGGGCGCATCCACATGGGCCACGTTCGCAACTATACGATGGGCGACGTCCTCGCCCGCTACAAGCGCATGACGGGCCACAACGTGCTCCACCCGATGGGCTGGGACGCGTTCGGAATGCCGGCCGAAAATGCCGCCATTGCGAAGAAGGTCCACCCGGGAGAATGGACCTGGGCCAACATCGAGACGATGAAGGCGCAGTTGAAGCGCCTCGGCTTCGCCCTCGACTGGAGCCGCGAGCTCGCCACCTGCGACCCCGCTTATTACGGGCACGAGCAGGCGCTGTTCCTGGATCTGTACGAAGGCGGGCTGGTCTACCGTAAGGAGAGCGAGGTCAATTGGGACCCGGTCGACATGACCGTGCTCGCCAACGAGCAGGTGATCGACGGCCGCGGTTGGCGTTCGGGTGAATTGGTAGAGCGCCGCAAGCTCCGCCAGTGGTTCCTCAAGATCACCGACTTCGCAGACGATCTGCTGGAGGGGCTCGGCAGTCTCGACCGCTGGCCGGAAAAGGTCCGGCTGATGCAGGAGAATTGGATCGGGAAAAGCCGCGGCATGCGGTTCCGCTTCGCCCTGGCCGAGCCGGTGGCGGGGCATGA
>DASQND010000101.1:0-2214 GCA_035645215.1 Allosphingosinicella sp. | reverse complement strand
GACGGTCCGCCTCGGCGCCTATGCGCTCGCCTCGGCGCGGATCGGCTGGCGCCTCACCGAAGCACTCGAAGCCTATGCCCGGCTCGAGAACGCGCTCGACGACGATTACCAGGACGTCGCCGGCTATGCGACGGCGGGAAGGACGGTGCATGCGGGCCTTCGCCTTCGCTTCGGCTCTTAGCCTCGCCGCCTGCACCGCGGATCCGCCGCCCTCGGCCGCGGCAAAGGAGCCGCTGCGCGTCGCGTCGCTGAACCTGTGCACCGACGAGCTCCTCCTTACGCTCGCCGATCCGGGACAGATCGTCTCCGTCACCCACCTGTCGCAGCAGGAGGCGGAAACCCCGCTCTGGCGCGAGGCGCGGCGTCATCCGCTGAACGACGGCAGCCTCGTCTCCGCCGCCCGACACCGGCCGGACCTCGTCCTCGCCATGGGCGGCGGCGCGCGCGATCGCCTCCGCATCGCCGAGCGGCTCGGCATCCGCACCCTCGACCTGCCCTTCGCCGGGAGCCTCGACGATGTGGAGCGGTCGATCCGCACCGTCGCCGCCGCGCTCGGCCGCCGGGCGCGCGGCGAAGCTTTGGTCGCCCGCATCCGCGCCCTTCGCGCCGCCGCGCCCGCGGAAGCGACCGACGCGATCTGGCTCGGCGGCGGCGGCCGCACCGTATCCGCGGCCGGCCTCGAAGCGCAGTGGATGCGCCTCGCCGGCCTCGCGCAGCGGCCGCTCCAGGGCGACCGCGTCTCGCTCGAACAGCTCGCCGCCCGCCCACCGGCCGTGCTCCTCAGGAGCGACTACCGGGCCGGGCAATATTCGGCGTCGCAGCGCTGGCTCGACCACCCGCTCGCCGCCGCCGCCGATCGCTCCCGCTCCGTGGCCACGGAAGGCCGCCGCTGGACCTGCATGGGCCCGCCGATGATCGAAGAGATCGTGCGCCTCCGCCGCGAACTCGCCGCATGAGCCGCGCCGCAGCCCTCCTCCTGACGCTCCTCCTCGCCGCGGCCGCCGCTTTGTCGCTCGCGCTCCCCTGGACCGACCTTTCCGCCCTTTTCGAAGCGGACCCGGCGCTCGCCCGCGCCATCCTCGTCGAGCTGCGCCTGCCGCGCACCCTCCTCGCCCTCGTCTACGGCGCCATGCTCGCCGCCGCCGGCGCCGCGGTCCAAGCGCTCTTCGCCAATCCGCTCGCCTCGCCCGACCTCACCGGCACGACCAGCGGCGCGGCTCTCGGCGCCGTCGTCACCGCCTACATATTCGGCTTCTCCGGCCCCCTGGCTTTGTCGTTCGGCGCGGTCGCAGGCGCGCTTGGCGCCCTTCTCCTGCTCCTCGCCCTCGCCGGCCCGCGCGCGGAGACCGCCACCCTGCTCCTCGCCGGGCTCGCGATCAGCGCGCTCGCCGGAGCGCTCACCACCCTCGCCCTCGCCCTCGCCCCCTCGCCCTTCGCTTTCTACGACGCCTATGACTGGCTGATGGGCTCGCTGGTCGACCGCAGCCTCGCCCAGGCCGCGTTCGCCGGCATCCCCGCCTTGATCGCCATCCTGCTCCTCCTGCGCCTCGCCCGCCCGCTCGACGCGCTGGCGCTCGGCGAGGAGGTTGCGGAATCGCTCGGCCACGACATCGTGCATCTGCGCCGCTGGACGGTCTGCCTCACCGCCTTCGGCGTCGGCGCCTGCGTCGCCATTTGCGGCGCGATCGGCTTCGTCGGCCTCGTCGCCCCGATCTTCGCGCGGCGGCTGACGGGAGGACACCCAGGCCGCGCCATCTGGCCCGCCGCGCTGATCGGCGCCCTCCTCCTCGCCGCCGCCGACGTCGCCGTCCGCGCCGCCCCGCTCGGCCGCACGCTCCCCATCGGCGTGCTCACCGCTCTTCTCGGCGCACCGTTCTTTCTGTGGCTGGTCGCGACCATGCGCTGGAGGATCGGCCGGTGATCCGTGCAACCGGCATCGCCCTCCCCGGCCGCCTCACGCCGCTCTCGCTGGAGCTCGCGGCGGGCGCCCTCGTCTGCCTCGTCGGCCC
Source organism: Allosphingosinicella sp. (assembly GCA_035645215.1). Classification (GTDB taxonomy): domain Bacteria; phylum Pseudomonadota; class Alphaproteobacteria; order Sphingomonadales; family Sphingomonadaceae; genus Allosphingosinicella. The sequence goes on along the minus strand of DASQND010000101.1, from coordinate 205 downwards.
GAACGGCAGCGGCAAGACCAGCCTCCTCCACGCCCTCGCCGGCATCGGCAGCCCCGAAGGCCGTGTCGAGATCGGCGGCACGGACCTCCGCAGCGTCCCCGCCGGGCAGCGCGCCCGCCTCGTCTCCTACCTTCCCGCCGGCCGCGACATCCACTGGCCGCTGCGCCCCCGCGACGTCGTCGCCCTGAGCGGCGCGTCCCCGGAC
>DASQND010000100.1:0-31608 GCA_035645215.1 Allosphingosinicella sp. | reverse complement strand
GCTCACCGTCGAGCTCGCGCCCGACGAGCAGATCGAGAATGTCGCTCTGGGCGACAGCGGCGCCTGGCAGGTGACCGCCAACCGGCGCGGCGACCGCCTGTTCATCAAGCCGCTGCAGGGCGGCATTTCGACCAACATGACGGTGATCACCAACGCGCGGCTTTACGCGATCGACCTCGTGCCGCTGAGCGGTCCCTCGCCCGAAATGGCTTACACCGTCCGCTTCAACTATCCCGAGGCGGCACGCACCGGCGCCGGCGGCGGCGAGGAGGCGGAAGCCGAGCCGCCGGTGGACGGCCGCTACCGGGTGAGCGGCGCCCGGGCGCTGCAGCCGAGCCGGATCGGCGACGACGGCCGCCACACCTATATCGAATGGCCCGCCGACCGGCCCATCCCGGCCGTCTACGCCCTGGGCGCCAACGGCGAGGAGTCGCTCGTCAATGGCATGATGCGCGACGACGTCTACGTGATCGATTCCGTCGTCCCGCGCCTGGTTTTCCGGATCGACCGGCAGACGGCGCGGGCGGTGCGCGTCCGCCAGCGCGAGGCGCGCCGCTGATGGCGCTGGTTCCCGGCTCCTCCTCGACCGATCCGCGCACCCTCGCGCCGGCGCCCGCCGATGAAGGCGTGGGCCCCGTCGTCGCCCTGCCGCGGCAGGGTTTGCCGAAGGCGGTGCTGATCGGCTTCGCGATCGCCGCCGCTTTGATCCTGTTCGTCATCCTCGAGTCCCGCCGCCGCTCCAATGTCGAGGTTGCGGCGACGGCTCCGCAGGCCGTGGGCACCGCCGCGCCCGCGCCGCCGCTCATCGTGCCGGGTCCGGTGGGGCAGCCCCAGATGCAGATGCAGCCGCAGCCGCAAATCTACGTCCAGCCGCAGCCGCAGGCGCGGTTCGTCGTTCCGCCGGCGCCTGCCGCCCCGCGCTATCGGCCACCGCCGGCGCAGATTCAACCGCAGGTCGTTTACGTTCCGCAGCAGGAAAACCCAGTGCCTCAAATCCAGCAAGCGGCGCCCGCGCGCACGTCGGGCGCACCAGCCTTGGTGATCGACACCACCGCCGGCGACGCGGGCCCAGCCGCGGCCAGCGGCGCGGCCGGCTCTCCCGAAGCCCCGGTAGCCGCGGCCGGCGGCGGCGGGGCGACGATCGCCGGCACCCGCTCGCGCGCCGGCAGCCTCGCCAACCGCACCACCACCGTCGCGCAGGGCACGCTCATCCCCGCAGTCATGGAAACGGCGTTCAACTCGAACCGGCCGGGCCTCGCCCGGGCCATCGTTTCGAGCGACATCAGGGGCTTCGACGGCAGCCGCGTGCTGATCCAGCGCGGCAGCCGGCTGATCGGCGAATATCGCACGGACACCCGGCCGGGCCAGCGCCGCGCGCTGGTCAACTGGGTCCGGCTGATCCGCCCGGACGGCGTGACGATCGCGATCGGATCGCCATCGACGGACACGCTCGGCCGCGCGGGCATCAAGGCAAACGTCGACACCCACTTCTTCCAGCGCTTCGCCGGCGCTCTCCTGCGCTCCACCGTCGATCTCGGCCTGACGCTCGCCGCGGGCGCGGCGAACACGCCGCTCGTCGTCGTGCCGGGGAGCGGCGGCGGAGTGACGCAAGGGCTGCAGCCGGCGGACATCCCGCCGACGCTGACGGTGCGGCCGGGCGCGAGCATCAGCGTCTTCGTTGCGCGCGACCTCGATTTCACCGGCTCGGAGCGGCGCCGGTGAGCGCCGCAGCCGCGGGGGAGACGGGCCTTTACCTTCGCTCCTATCTCGCGCCGCTCGCGGGCGTCCTCTCGCGGCCGGACGTCACCGACATCTACATCAACAAGCCGCGCGAAATCTGGATCGAGACCACCGGCGGATCGATCGAGCGGATCGAGGCGCCTGAGCTGGACGACGGGACGCTCGGACGGCTCGCCCGCCAGATCGCGGCGCTTTCCCACCAGGGAATCAGCCGCGAGCATCCCCTGCTTTCAGCCACGCTCCCCGACGGCGCGCGCGTCCAGGTCGTCGGCCCGCCGGCGACGCGGGGGCCGCTGGCGCTGGCGATCCGCAAGCATGTCGAGCCCGATCTGACGCTTTCCGATTACGTCGCAAGCGGCGCGATGGCGGAAACGTCGGTGCGCACCAAGCTCGACCGGAGCGGCACGGATGCGAGGCTCAAGGCACTGCTCGATGCCGGCGACATTGCCGGCATGCTCGCGGAGGCCGTGAAGGCGCGGCGCAACATCCTGGTCTCGGGCGGCACCTCGACCGGCAAGACGACGTTCCTCAACGCCCTCATCCGCGAGATTTCGCCGGACGAGCGGCTGATCTTCATCGAGGACACGCCCGAGCTTACCATGCGTCACCCCAATGCGGTGGGCATGCTGGCGGCGCGAAGCGCGCTAGGCGAAGCGCATGTGACGGCGAACGATCTCGTCGCCGCGTCGCTCCGGATGCGGCCCGACCGGATCATCCTTGGCGAGCTTCGCGGCGAGGAGGCGTTCGCGTTCCTCCGCGCGGTCAACACCGGGCATCCGGGGTCGATGACGACGGTGCATTCGGACAGCGCGGAAGGGGCGGTGGAGCAGGTCGCCCTGCTCGTCCTCCAGACGGGGACGCGGCTCAGCCGCGAGGACGTCCACCATTATGTGAAGCAGACGGTGGACGTCTTCGTCCAGCTCGGCCGCACCGGCGGCAAGCGCCACGTCGCCGAGGTTCTGCTCAACCGCTAGAGCGCCGCTTTCAGCTTCAGGCGGTAGGCGTGGAGCAGCGGCTCGGTGTAGCCGGAGGGCTGCGCGGCGCCTTCGAAGATCAGTGCCGACGCAGCGGCGAAGGCGAGGCTCTTCCCGGCATCGGGAAGCATCGGGCGGTAGAAGGGATCGCCCTCGTTCTGGCGGTCGACCACCTCGGCCATGCGCAGCAGCGCGGCGCGCACCTGCTCCTCGGTCACCATGCCGTGGAGGAGCCAGTTGGCGATGTGCTGGCTGGAGATGCGGCAGGTGGCGCGGTCCTCCATCAGGCCGACATCGTGGATGTCCGGCACCTTGGAGCAGCCGACACCCTGCTCGATCCAGCGCACGACATAGCCCAGGATGCCCTGGACGTTGTTGTCGAGCTCCTCCCGCACCTCCGGCTCCGTCCAGCGCGGCTCGGCAGCGACCGGGATGGTCAGCATGTCGCGAGCCCGCACCGGCGCCGCTTGCGCGAGCGCCCGCTGGCGCGCGGCGACGTCTACGCGGTGATAGTGGATTGCGTGGAGCGTGGCGGCGGTGGGGGAGGGGACCCACGCCGTAGTCGCGCCGGCCTGCGGGTGCGCCGCCTTCTGCGCCAGCATGTCGGCCATCCTGTCCGGCATCGCCCACATGCCCTTGCCGATCTGCGCCCGGCCCGCAAAGCCGCAGGCGAGGCCGACGGCGACATTGTTGTCCTCGTACGCGGCGAACCAGGGCGCGCCCTTCATCCCGGCCTTGCGGATGGCGGGGCCGAGCTGCATCGCGGTGTGGATCTCGTCGCCGGTGCGGTCGAGGAAGCCGGTGTTGATGAAGGCGACCCGGTCCTTCACCGCGTGGATGACGGCGGCGAGGTTGAGCGAGGTGCGGCGCTCCTCGTCCATGACGCCGATTTTGATCGTGTGGCGGGGGAGGCCGAGCAGGTCTTCGGTGCGGTCGAAGAGGCGGTTGGCGAAGGCCGCTTCCTCCGGCCCATGCATCTTGGGCTTGACGATGTAGATCGGGCGGCCGCGGCCTGCGTGAAGCGCGCAGAGCGCGGTGATCACCGCGTCGGCGAGGCCTTCGCGCACCTCTCTGCCGGCAAGGCGCATCATCGGACTGGTCATTAGGTGGCCGACGTTGCGGACGAGGAGCAGCGCGCGGCCGCTCAGGGTCAGCGTGCCGCCGCCGGGCGCGGAGTAGGCGCGGTCGGGGGCGAGGCGGCGGTCCACTTCCCTGCCGCCGCGGGTGAAGCGCGCGGAGAGGTCGCCCTTCATGAGGCCGAGCCAGTTGCGGTAGACCCGGACCTTCTCCTCCGCATCGACGGCCGCGACCGAATCCTCGCAGTCCATGATCGCGGTCAAGGCGGATTCGAGGACGATGTCGGCGACGTTGGCCCGGTCCTCGCGGCCGATCGGATGGGCGGGGTCGATGACGATCTGGACGTGGAGGCCGTGGTGGCGGAGCAGGATCCGTCCTTCCGCCCAGCCGGCGAGGAGCGCCGGGTCGGCGAGGCCGCCGCGATCGGTGACGAGGCGGTGATCGACGATCTCGTAGCGGGTGACGTCTCGGTGGCTGCCGCCGGCGAGGGGCGCGATTTCGTCCAGAAAGGCGCGGCCCCATGCGACCACGCGGGCGCCGCGCGCCGGGTCGTAGGCGCCCGGCGGCGGCAGGTCGCCCAGCGCGTCGGTACCGTAGAGCGCGTCGTAGAGGCTCCCCCAGCGGGCGTTCGCCGCATTCACGGCGTAGCGGGCGTTGTTGACGGGCACGACGAGCTGCGGTGCGGCGATCCGCGCGATTTCCCCGTCGACCCCGGCGGCGGCGATGGTGAAGGGCTTCGGCGGGTCGACGAGGTAGCCGATGGCGCGCAGGAAGCGCTCTTCCTCGTCGGCGCTCGGGACTCGGCCGCCGAGGCTTTCGCTCCGCGCGTCGATCAGGCTCTGCAGTTCCTCGCGGCAGGCGAGGAGGCGCTCGTTTTCGGGCGTGAGCTCGCGAAGCAAGGCTTCGAAGCCGGACCAGAAGGCGGCGGGGTCGAGGCCCGTCCCCGGCAGCGCCTCCTCGTCGAGGAAGCGGCGGAGGACGGGGTCGGCCACGAGGGCCGGCGTGCCGGTATCGCGGGTCATCGGGGCGGAACGTTCAGCCTTCCCGGCGCATGCGATGGTCGAGCGAGCCGATCCGGTCGTGGGTGCGGAGCAGGAAGAGGGTGATGAGGGCGGCGAGCATCGGCCATGCCGCGAAGAAGAGGATGTTCTTGAGCGGCTGCAGGTAGGCGCTCCACGACACCAGGGTCGTGACGCCGTGCATGAGCAGGATCGCGCCGTAGCTCCAGGTGCGGGCGAGGCCGAGCAGGAATGCGGCGACGACGATGGCCTGGGCGATCCCGATCCCGCGGATCGCCGCCTCGCCGACGCCCGAGAGGCCGTAGAAGCTTTCGAACACCGCTGCGCCGTGATCCGGATTGAGGATCTTGTCGAACGCCCAGATCAGCATCACGAGGCCGAGGCTGAGCCGCAGGAGGAGCAGTGAAAGCGCCAGCTTGCGGGGCAGGTCGATCATCTGGTTTTCCCCGGCGACCGGCTGGTGGTTCTTGACGACTGACATGCGGACCTCGCGGGATTAGCAGGCGCCCCCGATGCGCCGGTGGAGCGGCGTGCGCAACCTTGCAACCGCGTGTCGTTGCGCCTCGCCTTGCGCCTGGAGCGAGGTTCGGGCATTGGCGGGGCTTCGACGGACCCGCCCAGGCGCGGGTGGCTCGGCCCGGCGCCTATCCCCGGGACAATCGGCCTATGTGCCGTTCTTCGATCCCGGACATTCACATGACCTTCTCCGCCGCGCTTCGCCGCGACTGGTTTTCGCAGCCGCGTGCCGATGTGCTCGCCGGCATCGTCGTCTCCCTTGCCCTCATTCCCGAGGCGATCGGATTTTCGATCATCGCGGGGGTCGACCCGCGCGTCGGCCTTTACGCGTCGGTGGCGATCGCGATCGTCGTTTCGTTCACCGGCGGGCGGCCGGGCATGATCTCGGCCGCCACGGCCGCCGTCGCGGTGCTGGTGATCCCGTTGGTGCGGGATCACGGCGTCGAGTATCTGTTCGCGGCGACCATCCTCATGGGCCTCATCCAGATCGCGGCCGGGGCGGCGCGGCTGGATCTGCTGATGCAGTTCGTGTCGCGATCGGTGATCACCGGCTTCGTGAACGCGCTCGCCATCCTCATCTTCATGGCGCAGATGCCGCAGCTCATCGGCGTCACCTGGCAGGCCTACCTGATGATCGCGGCGGGGCTGGCGATCATCTACCTGCTGCCGCGCGTGACCAGGGCGGTGCCGTCGCCGCTGGTCGCCATCCTCGTCCTCTCCGGTGTGTCGATCTTCAGCGGGGCGCCGGTGAACAGCGTCGGCGACATGGGCGCGCTTCCGGAGGGGCTGCCGTCGCTCGTCATTCCGGACGTGCCGCTCACCTGGGAGACGCTGCGGATCATCCTTCCTTATTCGCTGGCCATGGCCGCCGTCGGCCTGCTCGAGTCGCTGCTCACCGCCCAGATCGTCGACGACATGACTCATACCGACAGCGACAAGCGCCGCGAATGCGCGGGGCAGGGGAGCGCCAACATCGTCGCGGCTTTCTTCGGCGGGATGGGCGGGTGCGCGATGATCGGGCAGTCGGTGATCAACGTGACGTCGGGCGGCCGGGGGCGGCTTTCGACCTTCACGGCGGGCGCGTTCCTCCTGTTCCTGCTCGCCGCTCTCGGGCCGTTCGTGGGCCAGATCCCAATGCCGGCTTTGGTCGCGGTGATGATCATGGTCTCGATCGGCACGTTCAGCTGGAACTCGATCCCGAACCTCAGGCGCCACCCCTGGCCGAGTTCGGTGGTGATGCTGACGACCGTCGTCGTCGTGGTCTCGACGCACGATCTTTCGATGGGCGTGCTGGCGGGCGTGTTGCTCTCCGGCATCTTCTTCGCAGGGAAGGTGCAGCGGATGTTCGCGGTGACGCGGGTGCTTTCGGACGACGGGCTCAGCGCCACCTATCATGTCTCGGGTCAGATCTTCTTCGCCTCGGTGGACCGCTTCACCCGCGCCTTCCAGGCGGAGGAGGAGGCGCGGGACGTCCTCATCGACATGACGCGCGCGCATTTCTGGGACATTTCGGGCGTGGCGGCGCTCGACAGGATCGTCGAGCGGCTGCGGCGCGGCGGGCGGAGCGTGGACGTGGTCGGCTATAACAATGCAAGCGCGGACATCGTCGACCGCTTCGCGCTGCACGACAAGACGGGCGTGGAGAGCGGGCTCGCGCCGCACTGACGCTCCGCGCGGCGCGAGGACGCGGTCAGGTCTCGTTGGTGAACCGCTTCACCTTGACCGGAAGGTCCTTGCCCTTGGTGCGGCGGGAGGGGATCTGGACCGGGTTCTTCTTCTTCCACTGCGCCCAGGTCATCGGCCCGTCCGGCGTCTGGATGATCTCGTCGTCCATGCTCATGGCATTGCCTCGCTCGCGTGGCGCCGCGGCGCTCTTAGGGTCTCGATCTCACGCGGGCGCCGCGTCCGCAAGAGGCGGCTCAGGCGAGCGCGGCTTCGAGGTCGGCGATGAGGTCGTGCGGGTCCTCGATGCCGACGGAGAGGCGGAGAAGCGTCGGGGCGATGCCGGCGGCGGCCTGGGCTTCGGGGGGCATGCCGCGGTGAGTCATGGTGGAGGGCTGGCAGATGAGGGTGGAGAGGCCGCCGAGGCTGGAGGCCAGGGTGATGAGGCCGAGGCCTTCGAGGAAGGGCCCCACCGCTTCAGGTCCGCCGGCGAGGCGGAGGCTCAGCATGAAGCCGGGGCCGGATTGCTGGCGCCGGGCGAGGGCGTAGTCGGGGTGGGCGGCGAGGCCGGGGTAGAAGACTTCCTCGACTTTCGGGTGCTCCGCCAGGCGCTCCGCGAGCAGGACCGCGCTCGCTTCGGCGCGGTCGACGCGGAGGGGCAGGGTTCTGAGGCCGCGCAGCGTCTGCCAGCTGTCGTGGGCGGAGGCGTTGAGGCCGCCGGCGTTGGACCACCAGGCGAGCCGCTCGGCAAGCGCCGGATCGGCAGCGAGGAGCGCGCCGCCGATGATGTCGCCGTGCCCGTTCAGTGCCTTGGTGGTGGAATGCATGATAAGGTCGCAGCCGAGGCCAAGCGGCCGCTGGCGGCAGGGGGTGGGAAGCGTGTTGTCGGCGAGGACGAGCGCGCCCGCCGCCTTGGCGAGGGCGGCGCAGCGGGCGATGTCGGTGACACGCAGGAGCGGATTGCTCGGCGTTTCGATCCAGACGAGGGCCGGCCCTTCGGCGAGGGCGGCGGCGAAGGCGGCTTCGTCGGTCATGTCGACGAAGCGGCTCCTCACGCGCCCTTCGGCTTCCATGCCTGTGATGAGGCGGTAGGTGCCGCCGTAGCAATCGTGCGGCGCGACGACGAGGGCGCCCGCCGGGAGGAGCAGGAGGGCGAGAAGAGCGGCGGACTGGCCGGAGCCGGTGACCACGCCGCCCGCCGCGCCTTCGAGTTCCGCGAGGACTTCGATCAGCATGTCGCGGTTCGGGCTGACGGTGCGGGTGTAGTCGTAGCCGGGCTTCTGGTCGGGATCATCCCAGCGGAAGGTGTCGGAGGTCCAGAGCGGGGGCGAGACGGCGCCATAGGCCGGGTCCCAGGCGGGGCGGGCGGCGGCGGTCACGGTGGAGTCGGGGCGGCGAGAGGTCATGCGGGCTCCACGAAGCGGGCGACGAGCGGGGCGATGCGGGCGGCCTCTTTCAGGAACATGTCGTGGCCGTAGAGGCAGGGAAGGATGTGGAGCTCGGCCGCGCTGAGCGCGGCGGCGAGAGTTTCAAGCTGCGACGGGGGGACGAGCTGATCGGTGGAAGCGCCGATCAGGAGGACCGGGCAGACGATGCGGGCGGGGTCGACATGGTGGCGGTCGATCGAGGCGGAGAGGCTGAGGAAGCGCTCGGGCGTCATGACGTCGCGATACGCTTCGCCGCGGGCGCGCAGGTATGCGCCGGCGTTGGAAGTCGCGAGGGGGTCGTCCGAGGGGAGGCCGCCGGCGAACCGTTCGCCGAATTCCTCGCGGGTGCGGTAGCTCAGCATGGCGATGCCGCGGGCGATCGACAGGGCTTCGTCGCCGCGCCCTGCGGCGAGGCCGAGCGCGACGGTGCGGCGCTGGAGTTCGCGCTGCGCCGTCGCCGCCGGGTGCGGGGCGGCGGGGGCGGAGATGGCGGCGGTCCGGGCGACTCGCTCCGGGTGGCGCTCGGCCAGGGCAAGGGCGACCATGCCGCCGTAGGAGGCGCCGAGGACGAGGTCGGCGCGCGCTGCTCCGGCCGCGTCGAGGGCGGCGCAGAGGACTCGGGCCTGGTCGGCGGTGGAGGGCGCGGCGCGGCCGGTCGGGTCCGCGGCGAAGTCGAGGCCGAGGATGCGGTGGCGGGCGGGGTCGACCGCCTCGCCGGGGCCGACGAGGCCGGTCCACCAGCCGCGGCCGCCGGTGCGCGTGCAGACGTGGCGGTCGGCCGAGATGCCGCCCAACGCGACCACGAGCGGCCCGGCGGGATTGCCGGACAGCCGCGCCGTGGTCGTTCCGCCGAATCGGCGGAGGTCCTCGGGCAGGGGGACCTCCACGTCCCGGCAGGGCGTCGCCGCCGGGTGCATCAGCACGACGCGGCCCGCGTCGCGGAGAGGCGGGCGAGGTCGGTCAGGATCGATGCGGATGTCGGATCCCCGCCTGCGCCGCGCCCGCTGCAGGTGAAGAGGCTTCCGTCTTCGAGCGTGACGAGCGCGCAATTGCCTTCGTCGCTGACCCGGGGGAGCTGGGGCGCGAGGCGCAAGGGGACGAGCGTGACGCTCGCGGCGTCGCGGCTGACGCGCGCAAGCTGCACCCAGGGTTCGCCGCTGCTTTCGATCCGCGCCACGGCGGCCTTATCGAGCGGTTCGGCGCTGACGTCCACCTCGCGCGGGTCGCAGCACCAGGCTTCGGCGGCGATCAGGCGGACCTTGGCGGCGGCGTCGGCGCCGGACAAATCCTCGCTCGGATCCTCCTCGGCGAAGCCGGCGAGCCGCGCCTGGGCTAGCGCGTCGGCATAGCTCTGCCCTTTGGCGAGCCGGGTCAGGATATAGCCGACCGTGCCGCTCAGCACGCCCTCGACCGAACGGATCTCGCCGCGCGCCCGGGCCGCCGCGACGGTCTCGAGGACCGGTGCGCCGCCGCCGACCGCTGCCGAGTAATGGAGCTCGGCGCCGGTGCGGCCGGCGGCGGCGCGCAGCAGCGGGAGGCAGCCGCTGACGACGCGCTTGCTCGCGCTCACCACGTCGATGCCGCGTCCCAGCGCCCATTCGCTGAGCAGCGCGCCCGTCTCCGCGCAGGAGAGGACGTCGATCAATATGTCGGCCTGCGTGTCGAGGAAGGCCTTGCGGTCGGCGGTGAGGGGGACGGGCGGCCGGACGGCGCGCGGCCGCTTCGGATCGCGCACAAGGATCGCGACGATTTCGTAATCGGCGCGGGCGGCGAGCTTCGCGGCGAGCGCCTGGCCGACGACGCCGAAGCCGGCGAGGGCGATGCGCAGCGGGCGCGGCGCTTCTGCTGCGCGCGGCGGGTGGAGGGTCTGAAGGGAAATGGCGGTCATGATCGATCCTTCGCTTCTTCGAAGGACGATGTTGGCTGGTGCACCCGTTTGGTTGCCGTCCGGCCGCATCGTCCCGTTGGGACTGCCACCTTGCCCGGGAGGGCAGGTTGGCGCAGGCGACAAGGCCTGCTCTGGATGCAGAAGCGCCCATCCCGAGGGATCCGCGCTTCTGCCGCCTTCGTAAGGCGGCGGCGGGCGCGGCGTCAAGCGGGATGGCGGGCGGCGTGCGCCTTTAGGTGATCGAGCCGATCTTCTTGCCGGCGTGCCACACGTCGCACACCGGGCAGTCCGGGTCGTGGCGAGTGGCCTGCACGGCCTGCTTGTCGCCTTCGGCGATGATGTCCTTGGTCTTCACCACCGCGCCGTTCGGCTTGGCGAGCTTGTTGACGCGGTAATGCTTCACCTGGGGTCCCCTCCCGATCGGCGGCGAATGTATCGCGCCGCGCGGCTTATGCAAGCCGGGCGGGCGCCAGAAAAAGGTCCAAAACCGAAACGGGAATGGTGAGCCCTGCTGGGTTCGAACCAGCGACCTACTGATTAAAAGTCAGTTGCTCTACCGACTGAGCTAAGGGCCCGAAGCTGCGCCAAGTAGGAGCGGCGGGGGCGCGGGTCAACCGCGGCCGTGCCGGAGGCGGTGGAGGAGCTGGCGGACGGTGAGGCCGGTCACGGGATCGCGCCAGGTGGGGGCGATGTCGGAGAGCGGCTCGAGGACGAACAGGCGGCGGCGCATCTCGGGGTGGGGTATGACGAGGTCGCCATCGCCCCATGGGCCTCCGGACCAGAGGAGGATGTCGAGATCGAGCACGCGCGGCCCCCAGCGGCGGCCGGGGCGGCGGCCGAAATCGCGCTCCATCGCTTGCACGGCTTCGAGCATTTCCCGGGGATCGAGATCGCTCGTCACGAGCGCGGCCGCGTTGGCGAAGCTGCGGCCGGCGGGGCCGAGGGCGGGCGTCGTGCGGATGCGGGACGCGGCATCGGCTTCCAGAGCTTCGATCGCGTCGCGCACCGTCTCGGCCGGCGAGCCATGGCGCGACCGCCGGTTGGAGCCGAGCGCGAGGGCGTAGCTTGTCTTTCCCATCGGCGCCCGACTAGACGCGATCCATGCTCCACGAAAGCCCGGTCCCAGCGCAGGAAGCGCCGCGCGATTGCCCGCTCTGCCCGCGCCTCGTCGCCTTTCGCGAGGCTTTGCGCGTGGAACATCCGGACTGGTGGAACGCGCCTGTGCCGCATTTCGGTGACCCCGACGCCTGGCTCGCCATTTGCGGCCTGGCCCCGGGCAAGCATGGGGCGAACCGGACCGGGCGGCCGTTCACCGGCGATTATGCGGGGGTGCTGCTCTACGAGACGCTTGCGAAGTTCGGGCTCGCCGAGGGCGTCTACGAGGAACGGCCGGACGACGGCCTGCGCCTAGTGGGCGTCGCCATCGTCAATTCGGTGAAATGCCTGCCGCCGCAGAACAAGCCGACGCCGCAGGAGATCGCGACCTGTACGGCGACTTACTTCCGGCCGGCGCTGGGTGCGCTGCCCAAGGTCAGAGTGCTCGTCGCGCTCGGCAAGATCGCGCATGACGCGGCAGTGCGGGCGGTGGGCGGCCGGCTCGCGGCTTATCCGTTCGGGCACCTGGCCGAGCATGTGCTCCCGGACGGGCGCGTGCTGGTCGATAGCTACCATTGCTCGCGCTACAATCAGAATACGGGGCGGTTGACGGCGAAGATGTTCGAGGATGTGTTCGCAAGGGCGCTGGAGCTTCGCGGCACTCCGTCATTGCGAGGAGCGTAGCGACGAAGCAATCCAGCGGACGTCGGAGACCCGCACCGAGGCCCGCTGGATTGCTTCGCTTCGCTCGCAATGACGGCGGCGCCCTCAATGGTCCTGCGCGATTCTTCCGTAGAGGTCCGGCCTCCGGTCCCGGAAGAAGCCGAAGGCGGCGCGGTGGCGCTTCACTAAAGCGAGGTCGATCGTGGCGGTGAGGACGCCGGTCTCACCCGCCCCGAATTCCGCGAGCATGTCGCCGCGCTCGTCGCAGATGAAGCTGTGGCCGTAGAAATGCTGCCCGCATTCGTCGCCGATCCGGTTGGAGGCGACGACGGGCACGACGTTCGAGACAGCGTGGCCGACCATGGCGCGGCGCCAGAGGCGGCTGGTGTCGAGATCGGGATCGTGGGGCTCGGAGCCGATGGCGGTCGGATAGAAGAGGATTTCGGCGCCCATCAGCATCAAAGTGCGCGCGGTTTCGGGATACCATTGGTCCCAGCAGATGCCGATGCCGAGCGTCGCGCCCGGCGTCTTCCAGGTCTTGAAGCCGGTATTCCCGGGGCGGAAGTAGAATTTCTCCTCATAGCCGGGGCCGTCAGGGATGTGGCTCTTGCGGTAGACGCCCATCAGCGCGCCTTTGTCGTCGATCATGGCGAGGCTGTTATAATGGTGCGGGCCGTCGGCTTCGAAGAAGCTCGTCGGGATGAAGATTTCGAGCTCCGCGGCGAGCTTCTGCATGGCGAGGACGGCCGGGTGCTCGTCCGCGGAGCGGGCGTTGATGAAGAGGCTTTCGTCCTCGGTGCGGCAGAAATAGGGGCCTTCGAAGAGCTCGGGCGGGAGCACGACCTTGGCGCCCTTCGCGGCGGCCTCGCGGACGAGCTCGGAGACGTTGCGGATATTCTCCTCAAGGTCCTCGCCGAATGCGAGCTGGAGGGCGGCGACGGTGAGTTGGGTCATTTTCGTTTCTTCCATCCCGGGGTCCCTCGACACGGGCCCTCGACAAGCTCGGTCCCTGCTCGGGACGAGCGGTTATATAGTTATTCCGTTCGTCCCGAGCAGCCGTCGAGCGAAGTCGAGACGGCGGGTCGAGGGACTTTCGCCAGGCACCTGGCCCCTCACCGCGGCACCTGCTGGCTGATGCAGTGGAAGCTGCCGCCGCCGGTCAGGACGTGGTCGGCGCGCAGGCCCACCGCGCGGCGGCCGGGGAAGAGGGCGCCGATGGCCTGCACCGCCGCTTCGTCGTTGGCCGCGCCGTAGAGAGGCACGACCACGGCGGCGTTGCCGATGTAGAAGTTCATGTAGGAGGCGGGGATCACCTCGCCGCCCCGCAGGACGCGGCCGGGGGAGGGGATCGGCGCGACCGTGAGGCCGAAGGCTTCGGCCCGGGCGCGCGCGTCTTCGTACACCGCAGTGTTGGGGTCGTCCTGTCCGGCGGGGGCGGGGAGGGCGAGAACGCCTTCCGCCACGAAGCGGGCGAGGTTGTCGACATGGCCGTCGGTGTGGTCGTTGAGGAGTCCCTCGCCGAGCCAGAGCAGGCGCTCGATGCCGAGGTCGGAGCCGAGGCGCGCCTCGATCTCGTCGCGGCTCATGCCCTGGTTGCGATTGGGGTTGAGGAGGCACTGCTCGGTGGTGACGCACAGACCCGTGCCGTCGACGTCGATGGCGCCGCCTTCGAGGATCCAGCCGAAGCGCTTCGCCTCCATGCCGGCGGTTTCGGCGAGGCGGAGGCCGATCGTGTCGTCGCCGGGCAGCTCGTATTTGCCGCCCCAGCCGTTGAAACCGAAGCTGTGGGCGGCGCGCTCCTCGCTGCTCTTCAGGATGATCGGCCCGGTGTCGCGGAGCCAGATGTCGCCGAACGGCTGCTGGACGATCGTGGCGAACGGCGCCAGCGCGGCCGCCCGCCGCGCTGCTTCAGGGTCGGCGGCGACAAGGCGCACCTCCTCGCCCGCGCCGTCCGCGTGGATCGCGGCGGCGAAGGCGGCGACTTCCTCCTGCGCAGGAGCGAGATCGTCCTCCCAAAGGTCGGCGTGGCTGGGAAAGCCGATCCACACGAATTCGTGATCGGCCCATTCCGGCGGCTGGCGGAGACTCATCGGAACGCTTACTGCCCCGCGCGGCTGCGGTCGCGGATGGCGCGGAATTCGTCGCCCTGGTTCCAGTTCGGCCAGTCGCGGCTGTTCGCGAGCGCGGTCATGACCTCGTAATAGACTTCGAGGTCGCGCACCGCGCCGGTCCAGTCCCAGCTCGTCAGGAATTCGTCGCCGGGCTGGTGGTAGCGGTTGGCGCGATATTCCGCCGCCCACGCGCGGCCCGCCGCGGTGCCGCCGTTGACGAGGTCCTCGCCGCCGCGGGCGTAGATCATCGGCACGCCTTGGCGGGCGAAGCTGAAATGGTCCGAGCGGTAATAATAGCCGGCTTCCGGCGTCGTCTCGGGCACGAGGCGGAGGCCGCGGGCGGTGAGGACTCGGCCGAGCCAGGTGTCGAGCTCCGACTTGCCGGCGCCGGTCGCGATGAAGTCGCGCGTGACGCCCGCCATGTTGAGCGAGTCCATGTTGATGCCCGCGACCGTGCGGTTGAGCGGGAAGATCGGGTTCTCGGCGTAATAACGCGATCCGAGCAGGCCGGATTCCTCGGCGGTCACCGCGATGAAGACGATGGAGCGCTCCGGCCTTTGCCGCGCATGCGCCTGGGCGAGCGCGGCGAGGGCGGCGGTGCCGGTCGCATTGTCGGTGGCGCCGTTGCAGATGCGGTCGGCGCCCGTCTCGGCGCAGATGCCGAGATGGTCCCAATGCGCGGTGTAGAGGAGATATTCGTTCGGGCGCGTCCGCCCGGGAAGGATGCCGACGACGTTCCTCGACTGCTGGCGCTCGATGGTGCTGGTCACGTTCATCGAGGCCTGGAGTCGGCCGAGCGGCACCGGGCGGAAGCCCTGCTGGCGCGCCCGTGTGCTGAGGGCGTCCAGGTCCTGTCCGCCGGCGGCGAACAGGCGGCGGGCCGCATCCTGGGTCAGCCAGCCGTTGACGATCGTCTGGTCCATGTTGCCGCCGGGGCGGTCGAGATAATGCTGCGGGCCCGTCCAGCTGTTCTCGACGACGTTCCAGCCGTAGGAGGCGGGCTCCGTCTGGTGGACGATGAAGGCGGCCGCGGCGCCCTGGCGCGCGGCTTCCTCATATTTGTAGGTCCAGCGGCCGTAATAGGTCATGGCGCGGCCGCCGAACGGGCCGTCCAGCGTCTGGGTCTGCCAGTCGGGATCGTTGACGAGGATGACCACCGTCTTTCCGCGGACGTCCAGGCCTTGATAGTCGTTCCAGCCGCGCTCGGGCGCGTTGATGCCGTAGCCGACGAAGACGATTTCGCTGTTCCGGAGGCTGACCTGCGGCTGCACCCGGTAGGTGCCGGCGACCATGTCGGTCCGGTAGTTGAAGCTCATCGGCTGCCGCCCGCCGGTGACGCGGAGCGCCGGCCGGCCCTGGGCGGTGATCTGGACGAGCGGCACGCTCTGGAAAAAGCTGCCGTTGTTTCCCGGCTGCAGACCCGCCTCGCGGAAGCTGCGGGCGAGGAGATCGACGGTGAGCTGCTCGCCCCGCGTGCCCGGCGCCCGGCCTTCGAACTCGTCGGTGGAGAGTTGGCGGGTCAGCGTCTGCAGCGTGTTCAAGGGAATGACCGGCTCGGCCGCCTGCTGGCGAGGCCGCTCACCGGCGCTGCTGGTGCAGGCGGCGGCGAGGAGGGCGAGAAGGGAAGCGAGTGGGAAAGCGGATCGCATCGGCGGCCTCTCATCTGGGGCGGATATGGTTCGTGCGCTTATCCGCGCACCGCGGGCGCGGCAAGCCGAGCCCTGCGTTCAACGCTTCGCGCGCGGAAAGGGCGCTTGCCGCCGGCGCCTTCTCCTGATTAACTCCGCCGATGGGGTTCAAGGGGTGCAAAATGCAGATTTTTCAGAGCTTTTTCGGCCATGTGCGGCCGCGCGGCATGCGCGCAGGCGCCCTGCTGCTGGCCGCGACCTGTCTCACCGCCAACACGCCGCCCGACCCCGCCGCCGCCTTCGGTGCGCGCGAGAGCATCGAGGATATCAGCCTGTCGCCGGACGGGCGGCGCATCGCCTATGTCGCGCCCCATCAGGGGCAGGGCAGCCGGCTCTTCACCGTCGATCTCCAAAGCGGAAACGCCGTGCAGGCGACCGCGGTGGACGGGCGCAGCCAGCGCCTCGGCGCCTGCGGCTGGGTTTCGGGCGCGCGGCTCGTCTGCAGTGTGTTCGCGCTGCGGCGCGTCCAGACCGACGTGACGGGCGCCCAGCGCTTCGTCGCCCTCGACAGCGACGGCTCGAACATCGTCATGCTCGGCGAGCGCGATCAGCGCACCGGCAACGGCGCGTGGCTTCGCGGCATCATCGATTGGCGCGCGGGCGAAGGCGAATCGATCCTGATGACGAGCATCCTGCCCGACGCGGGCGCGCGCGGAAATCACGGCCTCGGCGTCGTCCGGCTCGAAACGCGCTCGAACCGTTCGGGGCTGGTGCAGCCGGCGATCGTGCGGGCGTCGAGCTTCCTGTCCGACGGCCGCGGCCGCGTGGTCGTCCAAGGGGTGCAGCGGGTGCGCGGCGAGACCGGCATGATGTCGGGCGAAATGGAGTTTCGCCATCGCCGCCCCGGATCGGACGCCTGGCATTCGCTCGGCATCTATAACAACACGACGCGGGACGGGCTGTACCCTCTGGCAGTCACGCCGGACGGCGCCGCCGCTTTCGCGCTCGACAAGCTCGACGGCCGCACGGCGCTCTACCGCGTGGCGCTCGACGGCTCGCAGCGCCGCGAACTGCTCGTCAAGCACGACAGGGTCGATGTGGACGGCGTTCTGACGCTCGGGCGGCGCGGCCGTGTCATCGGCGCGACCTACGCGACCGAGGCACGCCAGGCCGTCTATTTCGACGCGGAGCTGCAGACCCTGGCCGAACGTCTGTCGCGGGCGCTTCCGAACCTGCCGCTGATCCGCTTCGCCGGCGCGTCCGACGACGAATCGGTGCTGCTGATCTGGGCGGGGAGCGACCGCGATCCGGGCCGATATTTCACCTATGCGAAGAGCGACCGGCGCCTGAACGAGATCATGCTCTCGCGCCCGCAGCTCGAGGGGGTCGCGCTCGCCGAGGTTCGGCCGGTCAGCTATCCGGCGGCCGACGGCACGTCGATCCCGGGCTATCTGACGCTGCCGCCGGGCAGTTCCGGGCGCGGCCTCCCGGCGATCGTGATGCCGCACGGCGGGCCCGAAAGCCGGGACGAATGGGGCTTCAACTGGATGGCGCAATATTTCGCCCATCGCGGCTATGCGGTGCTGCAGCCCAACTTCCGCGGTTCGGCGGGCTACGGCGACGCCTGGTTCCACCGCAACGGCTTCCAGTCGTGGCAGGTGGCCGTCGGCGACGTGAACGACGCCGGGCGTTGGCTGGTCAGCCAGGGGATCGCCGATCCGGCCAAGCTCGGCATCGTCGGCTGGTCCTACGGCGGCTATGCGGCGCTCCAGTCGGCGGTGCTCGATCCCTCGCTCTTCCGCGCCATCGTCGCCATCGCGCCGGTCGCGGACCTCGAGATTCTGCGCGAGGAATCGCGGGGCTGGTCCGATTTCAGGCTGGCGCGCGACTTCATCGGCAGCGGCGCGCACGTCCGCGCCGGCTCGCCCGCGCAGAATGCGTCTGCCTTCCGCGCGCCCGCGCTCCTCTTCCACGGCGACCATGACGCGAACGTCGACGTGCGCCATTCGCGCCTGATGCGCGACAAGCTGCAGAGCGCCGGCCGCCCGGTCGAGCTCGTCCTCTTCCCGGGCCTCGACCACGATCTCCAGGACAGCGATGCGCGGGCGCGTATGCTTCGCGAAAGCGACGCCTTCATCCGGCGCGCGCTCGGCATGCAGTGACCGGGGAATAAAGGGGGTAGGCCGACAAAGAAAAGGCCGGGCTTTCGCCCGGCCTTTCCTCGTCCGCCTCGGATGGCGAAGCCGCTGATCAGCGCGAGTAGAACTCGACGACCAGGTTCGGCTCCATGCGCACCGGATAGGGGACCTCGTCCAGCGTCGGGATGCGCGTGTAAGTCGCGCGCGCCGCGCCGTCCGGCGTGATGTAATCGGGGATGTCGCGCTCGGCGAGCCCCTGTGCTTCGAGGACCAGGGCCATCTGCTGCGCCTTGGGGCCGAGCTCGATCACGTCGCCGACGCTGACGCGGGCGGAGGCGATGTTGAGCTTCTTGCCGTTGACGCGGATGTGGCCGTGGTTGACGATCTGGCGCGCGGCCCAGATGGTCGGTGCGAACTTGGCACGGTAGACGACCATGTCGAGGCGGCGCTCGAGGAGGCCGATCAGGTTCTGCGAAGCATCGCCCTTCATCCGGGTGGCTTCGGTGAACGTCCGCTTGAACTGCTTCTCGGTGACGTCGCCGTAATAGCCCTTGAGCTTCTGCTTGGCGCGAAGCTGGATGCCGAAGTCGCTGATCTTGCTCTTGCGGCGCTGGCCGTGCTGGCCGGGGCCGTATTCGCGGCGGTTGACGGGGCTCTTGGGGCGGCCGAAGACGTTTTCGCCCATCCGCCGGTCGAGCTTGTACTTGGCGCTGCTGCGCTTGCTCATCTCATAAACTCCAATTCGCGTGCCCTCCGGCCCGAGGACCGGTTCCCGTTTGAGAGGGAGGGCTGTTGTTCCCGGAACCGCACCGTCCGGCCGAGCGGGGTTCCCGTCAAAGTAGTACTTTGATGGGGTCCCTTGCCGGACGCGGCATCCGCTTCACCGGGGGTGCGGAGCCAATTGCGAAGGCGCGCACATGGCCGCTGCGGTGCACAAAGTCAACCTCGACAGCGCCTTGCCCGCCGCTAAAGAGGCGCCATGACCGAGAGAGTGAAGCCGGCGGATTGCCTGAACATGGCCGAGGTGCGGGCCGGCGTCGATGCCTTGGATGCCGAGCTGGTGACCCTGATCGGCGAGCGCTTCCGCTACATGGACGCGGCGGCGCGGATCAAGCCGGAGCGCGGCGCGGTGCGGGACGAGGCGCGCAAGGCGGAGGTGCTGGCGAACGTCGCGCGGCATGCGGCGGCGGCGGGGGTGCCCGGCGAGGTCGCTGCGGGTTTGTGGGAGCGGCTGGTGGAGGCTTCGATCGCTTACGAGTTCGAGCGGTTCGACGAGCTTAGGAAGTAAGAAGCCTCGACTTCGCTCGGCAGCGGTCCTCGACTTCGCTCGGACCGAACGGGTGGAGAGCCGAGAGACTAACCGGTGACATCTTCATCCGTTCGCTTCGAACGAAGTCGAGAAGCCCATTCGAGCGAAGCGAGAACTAGGGCGCTTGAGGATAGGTGCGATCACCCCCGCCGCCGCCGCGCCTCCGAAAGCGCCCGAACCACACCCCTGAGCGCCTGCACCTCCCGGTTCGACCACCCCGCCTTGGTCAAGATCGTGCGCATCGTATTCTGGGTCGTCGGCTTGCGGTCCGGCGGATGGTAATAGCCCGCCGCCTCGAGCGCGCCTTCGAGCTGCACGATGAGGCCCTCGAGCTGTTCCTGCGTCGCCCGCGGCTCCGCGGCATCCTCGCCGATCGTCGGCATCGCCAGCGCCTCGTGCTTCGACCATTCATAGGCGACGAGGATCACCGCCTGGGCGAGATTCAGCGAGCGGAACTCCGGATTGATCGGCACCGTCAGGATCTTGTGCGCGATCGCCACCTCGTCGGTCTCGAGGCCGGAGCGTTCGGCGCCGAACAGGATGGCGGATTGCTCGTGCTGGGTGCGTATCTCCCGCGCCGCTTCTTCGGGCGTCACGACCGGCACCACGAGGCCGCGTTTCCGCACCGTGGTCGCGTAGACATGGGCGCAGTCGGCCACGGCTTCGGCCACCGTGCCGAACACCCGCGCGCGTTCGAGGACGATATCGGCGCCCGAGGCGGCGGGCCCTGCGGACGGGTTCGGCCAACCGTCGCGCGGCGCGACGAGGCGCAGATCCGTGAGGCCGAAGTTGAGCATGGCCCGGGCGGCCTTGCCGATGTTCTCGCCGAGCTGCGGGCGAACGAGGACGATGGCGGGGGAGGGGGCGGGGGTGGTGTCTCGACGGCGCATCTCGGCTTCGCTCGATGCTGGCTCGACACGAACGGTTCGATCTACGGGTGAAATCTCCTCCCGTTCGTCCCGAGCAGACGTCGAGCTTGTCGAGACGGCGAGTCGAGGGACCCTCCGCGCCGGAGGTAGCGCGAAGTGGGCGACGCGCTCCCAGTCGCCGGAAATCAGCCCCCGCTTCTTGTCGGTGGACCAGTTCTTGACCTGTCTTTCCGCGGCGATCGCTTCTTCACGCGTCGGAAACGTCTCGGACCAGACAAGGCGGACGGGCCTTCGCTTCTGCGCGTATCCGGGTATGTCGCCCGCCTGATGAGATGCGATGCGGGCTACGAGGTTGTCCGTGTGCCCGACATAATATTTTCCGTCTGAGCAGTGGAGCATGTATGTCCAGAAGCTCATGACTGGTCCCTCGACCCGCGCCCTCGACAAGCTCGGTCGCTGCTCGGGACGAACGGGTGGGAAGCCTTCGAACACGCCCTTGAGCCGGATCGCAGAGTCACTCCTTCACCGTCCCCGCAAATTCCTCAAAATCCCGCGCCTCCGTGAAATCCTTATAGACGCTGGCGAAGCGGATATACGCCACCGGGTCCAGGCCCTTCAAACCGTTCATCACCAGCTCGCCGATCTCCGCGGACGCGATCTCGCTCTCCCCGCTCGTCTCGATCTGGCGCTGGATCGACGACACCAGTCGCTCGATCCGCTCCGGCGCCACCGCGCGCTTGCGACAGGCGGTGGCGATCGAGCGCTCGAGCTTCCCCCGCTCGAACGGCTCCCGCCGCCCGCCCGATTTCACCACGGTGAGCTCGCGAAGCTGCACCCGCTCGAACGTCGTGAAGCGGGCGCCGCAATCCTCGCACTGTCGGCGGCGGCGGATGGAGGCGCCGTCTTCCGTCGGACGGCTGTCCTTCACCTGGCTGTTTTCGTGGGAGCAGAAGGGGCAGCGCAATTAAAGGTCCTGATAGATCGGGAAGCGGGCGCAGAGCGCGCGCACGCGCGTGCGCACCGCGGCTTCGACTTCGCCATTGCCCTCGTGCCCGTTGTCGCGAAGGCCTTCGAGCACGTCGGCGATCATGTCGGCGATGTCGCGGAATTCCTGAACACCGAAACCGCGGGTCGTGCCGGCGGGCGAGCCGACGCGGATGCCGCTGGTCTTGACCGGGGGCAGCGGATCGAAGGGAATGCCGTTCTTGTTGCAGGTGATGGCCGAGCGCTCCAGCGCTTCGTCGGCGTCGCGCCCGGTGATGCCGAGGGGGGTGACGTCGACCAAAGCGAGGTGCGTGTCGGTGCCGCCCGCGACGAGGTTCGCGCCGCGCTCCCCAAGCCGTCCGGCGAGCGCCCGCGCATTCTCGATCACCGCCTTGGCATAGCTCTTGAACCCAGGCTGCAGCGCTTCGCCGAAGGCCACCGCCTTGGCGGCGATGACGTGCATCAGCGGGCCGCCCTGGAGGCCCGGGAAAACGGCCGAGTTGATCTTCTTGGCGATGGCCTCGTCATCGGTCAGCACCATGCCGCCGCGCGGGCCGCGCAACGTTTTGTGAGTCGTCGTGGTAACGACATGGGCGTGGCCGAAGGGCGAAGGGTGCTCGCCCGCGGCGACGAGGCCGGCGAAATGGGCCATGTCGACCATGAAGATCGCGTCCACGGCGTCCGCGATCGCGCGGAAGCGGGCGAAATCGATGTGGCGGGGATAGGCCGAGCCGCCGGCGATGATCAGGCGCGGCTTGTGCTCCTTGGCGAGGGCTTCGACCTGGTCGAAGTCGATCAAGTGGTCCTCGGCGCGAACGCCGTACTGGATGGCGTTGAACCATTTGCCGGACATGGCCGGCTTGGCGCCGTGGGTGAGATGGCCGCCGGCGTCGAGAGACATGCCCAGGATCGTGTCGCCGGGCTTGGTCAGCGCCAGCATGACGGCGCCGTTGGCCTGCGCGCCGGAATGCGGCTGGACGTTGACGAAGCCGCAGCCGAACAATTCCTTCGCCCGCTCGATCGCCAGCGTCTCGACCGCATCGGAGGGCGCGCAGCCCTGGTAATAGCGGCGGCCGGGATAGCCTTCGGCATATTTGTTGGTGAGGACCGACCCTTGCGCCTCGAGCACGGCGCGCGAGACGATGTTTTCGGATGCGATCAGCTCGATCTGGTTCTGCTGCCGGTCGAGCTCGGCGGCGATCGCTTCGGCGATGGCCGTGTCGTGGGCCGCGAGGCGCCCGGTGAAGAAGCCTTCGTGCTGGACTCCGGACAGATCGTTGGCAGGACGGCTGCTCATGCTGGTTCCTCGGTAAAGGCAGGATTGGAAAGCTTGTCGACGCGGCGCTGGTGGCGGCCGCCGGCGAAGGGGGTGGCGAGAAAGACGGAAACGCACTCGCGCGCCTGCTCGATGCCGACCATCCGCGCGCCCAAAGCGATCACGTTGGCGTCGTTATGCTCGCGCGCCAGGCGGGCGGAGAGGCTTTCCGAGACCAGGGCGCAGCGGCAGGCGGGATTGCGGTTGACCGAGATCGAGATGCCGACTCCCGAGCCGCAGAGCGCCACGCCCTTGTCAGCCCGGCCCGACGCGATCGCCTGCGCCAGTCGGTACCCGTAATCGGGATAATCGACGCTGTCCGTCGAGGACGTGCCGAGGTCGAGCACGTCGCGGCCGGAGTCCCGAAGCCACTCGACGAGTTCCGCCTTCATCTCAAACGCTGCGTGATCGGATACGATGGCGACGGTCTCGCCCACGGCTGAGTCTCCGCATGTGGAATGACACACATCCACTAGGCGAGCGAGCGGCGGATCGCCACCACCGATTGGTATTCACGCCGCCAGGCGCATCTCCAGGCGGCTCCAGATTTCGACAAGGGCGCCGGCGAGTTCGTGCATCATCTCTTCGGTGTGCGCGGGGCCGGGGGTGAAGCGGAGGCGCTCGGTGCCGCGCGGCACGGTCGGATAATTGATCGGCTGGACGTAGCAGCCATATTCGGCGAGCAGGATGTCGCTGATCCGCTTCGCCTTGACGGGATCGCCGACCATCAGCGGCACGATGTGCGTGGTGGACGGCATGACGGGGAGGCGGTTCGCCTCGAAGATCGCCTTCATGCGCTCGGCGTTCGCCTGCTGGGCAACCCGCTCGGCCGAGGAGGCCTTGAGGTGGCGGACGCTGGCGAGGGCGCCGGCGACGAGGACCGGGGAGAGCGACGTCGTGAAGATGAAGCCCGGGGCGTAGCTCCTGACGACGTCAACGATATTGCGGTCGGCCGCGATGTAGCCGCCCATGACGCCGAAGGCCTTGCCGAGCGTGCCCTCGATGATGGTGAGGCGCTGCGCAACGCCGTCCCGCTCCGAAATGCCACCGCCCCTCGCGCCGTACATGCCGACGGCGTGGACTTCGTCGAGATAGGTGATCGCGTTATACTTGTCGGCGAGGTCGCAAATCGCGGCGATCGGCGCGACGTCGCCGTCCATCGAATAGACGCTTTCGAAGGCGATGAGCTTGGGCGCACCGACCGGCGCGGCGGCGAGCAGTTCTTCCAGATGCGCGAGATCGTTGTGGCGGAAGACCTGCTTCTCGCAGCCCGAATTGCGGATGCCCGCGATCATCGATGCGTGATTGAGCTGGTCCGAAAAGACGATGCAGCCGGGCAGGAGCTTGGCGACGGTGGAGAGCGTCGCTTCGTTCGAAATGTAGCCCGAGGTGAAGAGGAGCGCGCCTTCCTTGCCGTGGAGATCGGCGAGCTCGGCTTCGAGAGCGACATGGTAATGGGTGTTGCCGCCGATGTTGCGCGTGCCGCCCGAGCCGGCGCCGACGTCGTGCAGCGCGTCTTCCATGGCCTGGATCACGTCGGGGTGCTGGCCCATGGTCAGGTAATCGTTCGAGCACCAGACGGTGATCGGCTTCGGGCCGTTATGGCCCGCGAAGCAGCGGGCGTTGGGATAGGCGCCCTTGTTGCGCAGGATGTCGATGAAGACGCGGTACCGGCCTTCGGCGTGTAGCCGGTCGATCGCCTGCGCGAAGATGCGGTTATAGTCCAACGAGAGTCCCCGGGGTGCCCGGGCCTTTATTACCGAACTGCGCCGCGATTGCCTAGACCCCGCTACTTCACAGGGTGGAGACGCGCCCGAGGCCGTAAGCGGCGAGCCCGGGCACATAAGCGCGCCAGCTCTCGTCGCGGCGGGTGAAGACGGCGCGCCCTTCCGGCGCCGCGTCCGGCCAGTCACGCCCGGCGAGGAGGTGGGCGGTGCGCCGGGCGATCCCCTCCTTGCCGTCGACGAAGCGCAAGGGGCGGGGCGCGGCGGCTTCGAGCTCCGCCTGGACGAGCGGGAAGTGGGTGCAGGCGAGAACGATCGTGTCAACCCGCTCGCCGCCGGGCTGACCGAGCAGGCCTTCGAGGACGGCGGCGTATTCGTCCGGCCGTGTCTCCTCGCCGCGCAGCTTCGCTTCGGCGAGATCTACGAGAGCGGCGGAGCCGTGGCGAAGGACCAGGCAATCGGCGGCGAATTCCTCGGCGAGCCGGTCGACATAGGGCTGGACCACGGTCGCGGGCGTGCCGAGGACTCCGATCGCGCGTGTCTTCGACAGCGCGGCGGCCGGCTTGATCGCCGGCACCGTGCCGACGACGGGGAGGTCGAGCGCGGCGCGCACCGCGTCGAGCGCGATCGTCGATGCGGTGTTGCAGGCGATGACGATGAGTTCGGGATCGAAGCGCTCGGCGAGCCGGCCCAGCAAGGCGGGCACCCGCGTTTCGATCTGGCGGCCGGTCTTGGTGCCGTAAGGGTAGCCGCCATTGTCCGCGACGTAGACGAAGGGCGCGCGGGGAAGGAGCGCGCGGATCGGCTGGAGGACGGACAATCCGCCGACGCCGGAATCGAAGACGAGTATGGGCTTCACGCCCGGCGCTTTACCGGGGGCCGAGGCGCGGCGTAAACCGTCCACGCGCGGGACGCGGAATCGGTCCTGTTGCCCGCGCGGCGTCAATCGTTGTAGTTTCGCTTTCCGAGGGGTGATCGAGTGACGTTCGACATTTTCATGGAACCCGTGGCCGCACTCGGAATCGGCTACCTGCTCGGCTCGATCCCGTTCGGGGTTGTGCTGACGCGGCTGACCGGGGCAGGCGACCTCCGCCGGATCGGCTCCGGCAATATCGGGGCCACCAATGTGCTGAGGACCGGCCGCAAGGGCCTCGCCGCCGCGACCCTCCTCCTCGATGCACTGAAGGGCGCGGCCGCGATCCTCCTCGTCCGCCTTATCTTCCCGGACTCGCCGCAGCTCGATCCGCTCGCCGCCTTCGGAGCGCTCACCGGCCACCTGTGGCCGGTCTGGCTGCGCTTCGCCGGCGGCAAGGGCGTCGCGACCTTTCTCGGCATCCTCGCGGCGCTGCACTGGCAGGTGGCGCTGATCGCCGCCGCCGTCTGGCTCGGCACCCTCGCGCTCAGCCGCTATTCGTCACTCTCGGGCATGACGATGGCGCTGTCCGCACCGGTCGCCGCCGCCCTCCTCGGCCGCTTCGATCTTGCTCTGCTGTTCCTCGGCTTCGGCCTCATCGTCGTCTGGAAGCACCGCGGCAACATCGCGCGGCTCATGAGCGGCACGGAACCGAAGGTCGGCGGCAAGAAGGCGGAAGCGCAGGCGGCGGCGGCCGATGCCTGATCCCGCCGCCCCGCAGGACATCGTCGCGCGGCTGCGGCTGATCCGTTCCGAAAATATCGGGCCGATCACCTACTTCCAGCTCCTCGCCCGCTTCGGCTCGGCCCAGGCGGCGATCGACGCCATCCCCGATCTCGCCGCCCGCGGCGGCGGCCGGGCGCCGCGCCTCGTCCCCAGAAGCCAGATCGCGCGCGAGATGGAGGAGGTGGAGCGCATGGGCGCCCGCTACCTCTTGCTCGGCCACCCGCCTTATCCGCCCTTGCTCGCCGAGCTGGAAGCAGCCCCGCCCGCCCTTATCGTCAAGGGCCACGTGTCGCTCCTCGAGCGGCCCTGCGTCGCGATCGTCGGCGCGCGCAACGCGTCGGCCGCCGCCTGCCGCTACGCCCGCCAGCTGTCGCAAACGCTCGGCGCCGTGGACGCCGTCGTCGTCTCCGGCCTCGCCCGCGGCATCGACACGGCGGCGCATGACGGCGCGCTGGAGAGCGGCACGGTCGCCGTCATCGCCGGCGGGATCGACATCTTCTACCCGCCTGAGAACGAAGCCCGGCAGCGCGCCATCGCCGAGCGCGGGCTGCTGGTGGCGGAGCAGGCGCCGGGGGTAGAGCCCCGCGCCCGCCACTTCCCCTACCGCAACCGGATCATCGCCGGCCTCGCCTCCGGCACGGTGGTCGTCGAAGCGGCGCCGCGCTCCGGCTCGCTCATCACCGCGCGCTTCGCGGCCGAGTTCGGGCGCGAGGTGATGGCCGTCCCCGGCTCGCCGCTCGATCCGCGCGCCCAGGGCTGCAACCAGCTCATCCGCGAGGGCGCGACCCTGATCCAGACCGCCGAGGACGTGCTCGAAGCGATTGCACCCGGCCAGATCCGCCCCTTCCGCGCGCCCGAGCGCCCCTTCGCCGCGCCGGACCTCAGCGCCGACGCCGAGGAGCGCCACCGCGAGATCGTCATCGGCCTCCTCAGCATCACCGCCGTCCCCGTCGACGAGATCGTCCGCCAGGCCGACGTGCCTGCGCCGATCGTCCAGACCGTGCTCCTCGAACTGGAGCTCGCCGGTCGGCTGGAGCGCCACGCCGGCGGCAAGGTCAGCCTCGCGGCGTGAGCGCGAGCTTCGGCACGCGCGCGCTGCTCTGAAAATCAGTAGCTATCGGCTGCAAAGGGCGTGCAGTGAGTCCCGCCTATATCAGCTTTAGCAAGCACCCGCCTGACGAGCGCCATAGGTTGCTTGAGCTACGGTGTACTTGTCTCCGGCACTCGATGAAAGTTGCTGAATCAGGCCTTGGCAAGAGAAGCCGGTCATGTCGAGGTAATCTCTTGCAGACCTTGCGGCATTTTCGTTCCAGTCGACACTCAGGCTCTCCACTGCAGCGGTAGCATCTGAAACGGAGTACCCATCTCCGGCATCGGATGAAAGCTGCTGAATAAGTCCGGCTCTCGAAAAACCCGACATGCTAATGTATCCTTCGGCAGACCTCACGGCATTCATTTGGGCTGGGGTCAGGCCGTCTTGAGCAGTTTTCTGCTCGACGATTGGGGGCCGTGCGGGTGCTGGTTCACTTGCCGGTGTCGGTGCAGTATTGGACACAAGCGCAGGTGAAGCCGCTACGTTGTCTGCCGATTGACCCGCGCCGCTGCCGCAGCCAGAAACCAACGAGGCTACTGCCACGGCAACTAAGCATTTCGGCATGCCACTTTCCCCCTAAAACCTTCGCAGAATTACCGATCCGCTAGGTATTTATCCACCCACAAGTGCAGATGTTATCGCGTTCGTCGGGCCACCAGGCTCAATCCCAATGTTCGCGCTTCACCACGATGACGACATCGCCGCTCCGACAGGATCCGGGCGCAACCGACGCTGGACCCCGGGAAAAATAGACGGGCGGCCATCGCGGCGGCCGGGGCGCGGTGCGTCCATCGGCGCGCCTCGCGCGTACCTTCGGCCGACCGAAGGACGTGGAGACGGCGTTTGCTGAGACTTGCCTTGTTGGCCGGGTGCGCGCTCGCGGCGGCGGCCTGTTCGCCGCTGCGCACCTTCGACGCGCTCGTTCCCAAGGACGCCGGCGTCGAGGCGGCGGCGCAGGGCCAAGCCTTCGGCAGCGCGCCCCGCCAGCGCATGGACGTGTACCGGCCCCGGCGAGGCGGCACGGACCTCCCCGTGATCGTCTTTCTCTACGGCGGTTCCTGGAACAGCGGCACCCGCGCGGGCTACGAGTTCGTCGGTCGCGCGCTGGCCGCCCAGGGCTTCGTTGTCGCGGTGCCGGACTACCGACTCGTGCCGGAAGTCCGCTATCCCACGTTCCTCCAGGACAATGCCGAGGCCGTGCGCTGGCTTCGTGCCAACGCCCGCCGCTTCGGCGGAGACGGCGAGCGCATCGTCATCGCAGGCCATTCGGCGGGCGCCTACAATGCCGCCATGCTCGCGCTCGACTCGCGCTGGCTGGGCGCGGACAGCAGCGCCATCCGCGGGTTCGTGGGGATCGCCGGGCCTTACGATTTCCTGCCGATCGACTCGCCCATCACCCGCGCCGCCTTCGGCGCGGACGCGGACGCTTCGAGCCAGCCGGGCAGCTTCGTCTCGGCGGACGACCCGCCGGCGCTCCTCCTCCACGGGGCGGGCGACGGAACGGTCTATCCGCGCAACAGCGAGCGGCTCGCACAGCAATTGCGTAGCGCGGGCGCCGAAGCGGAGATCAGGCTCTATCCCGGTGTCGGCCACGTCGAGATCGTCATGGCGCTGGCGAAGCCGTTCCGACGCAAGGCCCCGGTGCTCGGCGACATCGCCCTCTTCGCCCGCCGGGTCACCGAGGCGCCGCCCGAGCGATAAAAGCCGGCCAAAGGGCGCTTGACGGGCACCGCGGCGGATCGACACCCTATGCGCGTACGCGTGAGAAGGGTGTTTCAAAGTGAAGCTTGTCGTCGTCGAATCCCCGGCCAAGGCCAAAACCATCGAAAAATATCTGGGGCCGGGTTTCCGGGTCCTGGCGTCCTACGGCCATGTCCGCGACCTGCCTCCCAAGGACGGATCGGTCGATCCGGACGACGGCTTCGCGATGCAGTGGGAGACCTATGCGGACAAGGCGCGCCAATTGAAGGCGATCACGGACGAGGCGAAGAAGGCCGATGCGCTGATCCTCGCGACCGATCCGGATCGCGAGGGCGAGGCGATCAGTTGGCATGTGCAAGAAGTTCTGAGGAACCGGAAGGCGCTGCCCAAGGACGTCGAGCGGGTCACGTTCAACGCCATCACCAAATCGGCCGTCACCGAAGCGATGCAGCGGCCCCGCGCGCTCGACGAGGATCTGATCGACGCCTACCGGGCGCGGCGGGCTCTCGACTATCTCGTCGGCTTCACGCTTTCGCCGGTGCTGTGGAGGAAGCTCCCCGGCGCCAAGTCGGCGGGCCGCGTGCAGTCCGTTTCGCTGCGCCTGATCGTCGATCGCGAGCGCGAGATCGAGCTGTTCAGGGCGCAGGAATATTGGTCGGTCTCGGCGCTGATGGAAGCGGACGGGACCGAGTTCATCGCCCGGCTCGTGCGCTTCCGGGGCGAGAAGGTCGACCGCCTCTCGATCGGCGATGCGGGCACGGCCGAAGCCGCCAAGGCCGCGGTGGAGGCGGGGCGCTTCTCCGTTGCCACCGTCGAGACCAAGCCGCTCACCCGCAACCCGCCGCCGCCCTTCATGACCTCGACCCTTCAGCAGGAAGCGGCGAGGAAGCTCGGCTTTTCGGCGAGTCACACGATGCGGGTCGCACAGGACCTCTACGAAGCGGGCGCGATCACCTACATGCGGACGGACGGGGTCGATGTCGCGCCCGAAGCGATTTCGGGGGCGCGCAAAGCCATCCAGAACCGCTTCGACGCGGGCTACGTGCCCGACAAGCCGCGCGTCTACACGACCAAGGCGAAGAACGCCCAGGAAGCGCACGAGGCGATCCGCCCCACCGACTACGGCACCGACCGCCACGGCTCGGGCGACCATGGGCGGCTCTACGACCTCATCTGGCGCCGGGCTCTGGCGAGCCAGATGGCCTCGGCGCGCCTCGAGCGCACCACCGCCGAGCTTTCCGACGGCACCGGGCAAACGGTGCTTCGCGCCACCGGGCAGGTCGTGCTCTTCCCCGGCTTCCTCGCGCTCTACGAAGAGGGCCGCGACGACGAGGCGGACGAGGATGCGCGGCGCCTGCCGCGGCTCCGGGAAGGCGAGGCGCCGGCGAAGAAGCGAGTGACGGCGGAGCAGCATTTCACCCAGCCGCCGCCGCGCTATTCCGAGGCGAGCCTCGTCAAGAAGATGGAGGAGCTCGGCATCGGCCGTCCCTCCACCTACGCGTCCATCCTCCAGACGCTGAAGGACCGCGACTATGTCCGCCTCGAGAAGAACCGGTTCATCCCGGAGGAGAGCGGGCGGCTGCTGACCGCGTTCCTGGAGCGCTTCTTCGAGCGCTACGTGTCGTTCGATTTCACCGCCCATCTCGAGGACGAGCTGGACGACGTGTCGGGCGGCCGGGCGGACTGGCAGCAGGTGCTCGACGCCTTCTGGAAGGACTTCAAGCCCAAGACCCTGGAAATCATGGAGAGGAAGCCCTCCGAGATCACCGAAGCGCTCGACGAATATCTCGCGCCCTGGCTGTTCCCGGACAAGGAAGACGGCAGCGATCCGCGAGTCTGCCCGGCCTGCGCCGAAGGTCGGCTGGGGCTGCGCGGGGGCCGCTTCGGCGCCTTCGTCGCCTGCTCCAACTATCCCGAATGCAAGTTCACCCGGCGCTTCGGCCAGGGCGGCGACGAGGCGGGCGGCTCCGACGGCCCGGAAGTGCTCGGCCAGCATCCTGAAACGGGCACCGACATCGTCCGCAAGACCGGCCGCTTCGGCCCCTATATCGAGACGGGCGAGGGCAAGGAGGCGAAGCGTGCCTCGATTCCCAAGGATGCGGGCGAGCTCGATCTCGACCTCGCCGTGCGCCTGCTTTCGCTTCCGCGCACGATCGGCGCCCATCCCGAGTCCGGCAACCCGATCACGGCGTCGATCGGCCGCTACGGGCCCTATCTCGCCCATGACGGCAAATATGCGAAGCTGCAGAGCACGGCGGAGGTTTTCGAAACCGGCATGAACGCGGCCGTGGTGAAGCTCGCCGAAGCGGCGGCCGGCGGCGGCCGCGCCCGGGGCTCGCGCGAGCCCTTGAAGGTCCTCGGCGCCCACCCGCGCACGGAGCTGGAGCTCAAGGTGATGGAAGGGCGCTTCGGCCCCTACGTCACTGACGGCACCACCAACGCGACTCTTCCCAAGACGCTCGCGCCGGACCAGCTCACCCTGGAGGAAGCCGCACAGCTCATCGACGAGCGCGCCGCCAAGGGCCCGCCCGCGAAGAAGGGCAGGGCCCGCAAGGCCGCGCCTGCAAAGGCCAAGGCTGCGCCGGCGAAGGGGGCCGCGGCCAAGGCGCCCGCCAAGAAGAAACCGGCCGCGAAGAAGAAGCCGGCCGCGAAGACGAAGGCGGACTGATGCGCGCCGGCCTGCTCGCTTTCGCAGTGGCGGCCTGCGCACTTTCGGCGGCACCGCGGCCGGCGTCGGCGCAAGTGGCTTTTCCGCCGCCGCCGCTGCTGCCGTCGGTCGCGCTGCCGGGGCTTTCCGCGCGCTATGCGGTTCCGAACGCGGTGATCGCGCGCTTCCGGGCCGATCCGCCCCGCTGCGGCGAGGAGGACGTGCGTCCCCTTCATGCCGAGGAGCCGTTCCCGTCCGGCTTCATCGAAACGCCGGAGCGGATCGTCGATGCTTCGGCCGTGCTGAGCTTCCGGATCGACGCGGGCGGCCGCACGCTGAGCATTTCCGAACCTCGACGCGAGGGCGAGTCGCGCGCCGACCTCGGCGAC
>DASQND010000099.1:0-49049 GCA_035645215.1 Allosphingosinicella sp. | reverse complement strand
GCGCGAGGTGATCCAACTCACCATGCGCACCAACCAAAAGTATTTCGCGTGTGTCCGTGCTCCGGCGAAGGCCGGAGCCCTGGCGGCAGAAGCGCCGGATGGCTCGTCTCCAGCGCTTCGGCCTTCGCCGGAGCACGCAGGCGGCGATCTCGCCCCCGCCTTCATCTGCGTCGCCAACATCGCCGCGACCGACGGCGGCACCCGCATCGTCGCCGGCAACCAGAAAGTCCTCGCTGCCCGCCTCAGCGACGCCCGCTTCTTCTGGGAGCAGGACCTCAAGATCCCGCTCGAGGACCAGGCGAAGAAGCTCACTCAGATCGTCTTCCACGAAAAGCTGGGCACCGTCGCCGACAAGGTCGACCGCGTCGCGAAACTCGCCCGCTGGCTCGTCGAAGAGGGTATCGTAAAACCCTCTCCCGTTTCGGGAGAGGGTCGACTCGCCGAAGGCGAGCGGAGTGAGGGAACGAAGGGCGAAGCACAGGCCCTCACCCTCCCACCCGGCTCCGTCGGGCGGGCCCCTCCCTCTCCCGAAATGGGAGAGGGGCAGGAGCAGCTCGCCAACCTCGCCGAACGCGCCGCGGGTTTGTGCAAAGCCGATCTCGTCACCCAGATGGTCGGCGAGTTCCCCGAGCTCCAGGGCCTCATCGGCGGCTACCTAGCCCGCGCGCAGGGCGAAGACCCGCAAGTCGCCGACGCCATAAGCGACCACTACAAGCCGGTCGGGCAGGGCGACGAAGTGCCGACCGCGCCGGTGACGGTTGCGGTGAGCCTGGCGGACAAGCTTGATAGTCTCGGCGCATTCTTCATGGCTGGAGAGCTGCCCACCGGGTCGAAGGATCCGTTCGCCCTGCGAAGGGCCGCACTTGCGGTCATCCGCCTCGTGATCGAGAACGCACTGCGGCTCCCCCTGAACACCGTTCGTCCTGAGCTTGTCGAAGGACTGTCCTTCCTTGCGGAGGAAGAGAAGGGCAGGGCTTCGACAGGCTCAGCCCGAACGGATTGGTGGGTTCAGCTGTCGGATTTCTTCGCCGACCGCCTCAAAGTCCAACAACGCGAAGCCGGCGTTCGGCACGACCTGATCGATGCCGTGTTCGCCGCCAAGAACCAAGGTGGCGGAGGCGAAGACGATCTCGTCCGCCTGCTCGCCCGCGTCCGCGCGCTCCAGGCGTTCGTCGAAACGCCTGAAGGCGCCGATCTCCTCGCCGGCTACAAGCGCGCCGCCAACATCCTCAAGAAGGAAGGGTGGGCGGGCAGCACCCCACCCTCTCCCATTTCGGGAGAGGGTCGACTCGCCGAAGGCGAGCGGGGTGAGGGAATGGAGGGCGGGCCCGGCACTGAGTCAGTCCCTCACCCTCCCATTGCTGCGCAATGGGTCCCTCCCTCTCCCGAAATGGGAGAGGGACAAAATAAGAACATTTCCCTTTCCTACACGCCCGAAATAGAGGAAGCTGCCCTCATCGCCGCCCTCGATTCGGCCGAGCCGCGCGCCCGCGCAGCGGTCGCGGCCGAGGATTTCGAAGGCGCGATGGCGGCTCTGGCGTCGCTTCGCGCGCCGGTCGACGCCTTCTTTGACAAGGTGACCGTCAACGATCCCGATCCGGCGAAGCGCGCCGCCCGGCTCGATCTCCTCGCCCGCATGCGCGCGGCCGTCCACCAGGTGGCGGATTTTGCCCGGATAGAAGGGTGACTTTTTTGGCCCCAGGGAAGCTGAACCTTATGAAACTTCCGGCCTGGGCGGCCCGCCGCGATCGCGTCCAGCTCGTCCACTTTGCCTCCGCGCCGCGGCGCGCATTGCGTCCAGTTCGTCCACTTTGCGCGCCGGAGGCGTCGGCATGACCCGCTATGTGTACCGCTTCGGCGGCGGAGTCTCCGACGGGGGCGACGGGGATAAAACGTTGCTAGGCGGCAAGGGCGCGAACCTCGCCGAAATGGCCTCGATCGGCCTCCCGGTGCCGCCGGGCTTCACCATCTCGACCGCCATGTGCGCCGTCTATTACGCGGAAGGAGAGCGCTTCCCCGAGTCGCTCCGCGCCGAAGTCGCCGACGGCCTCGCCCACATCGAAGCCATCACCGGCAAGAGCTTCGGCGACCCGGCCGATCCTTTGCTCGTCTCCGTCCGCTCCGGCGCCCGCGTCTCCATGCCCGGCATGATGGACACGGTCCTGAACCTCGGCCTCAACGACGAAACGGTTGAAGGCCTCGCCGCGATCTCCGGCGACGCGCGCTTCGCCTGGGACAGCTACCGGCGCTTCATCCAGATGTATTCGGACGTCGTCCTCGGCCTCGATCACGGCCGCTTCGAGGACGCGCTCGAAATCGCCAAGGAGGACAAGGGCGTCCACCTCGACACCGATCTCGAGGCCGGCGACTGGAAGCGGCTCGTCTCCGCCTACAAGGCGCTCGTCGAGGAGCTGTGGGGGCGGCCCTTCCCGCAGGACGTGCACGAGCAGCTCTGGGGCGCGGTCGGCGCCGTCTTCGGCTCCTGGCAGTCGGAACGCGCCAAGGTCTACCGGCGATTGAACGACATCCCCGCCGACTGGGGCACGGCGGTCAACGTCCAGGCCATGGTCTTCGGCAACATGGGCGAAACCTCCGCCACCGGCGTCGCCTTCACCCGCAACCCCTCGACCGGCGAACGCGCTTATTACGGCGAATATCTCATCAACGCCCAGGGCGAGGACGTCGTCGCCGGCATCCGCACCCCGCAATATCTGACGCTCGAAGCCCGCGAAACGGCGGGCGCCAAGGCGGCCTCGATGGAAGAATCGATGCCGGAGGTGTTCGCCGAGCTCGCCCGCGTCTTCGACCTCCTCGAACGCCACTACCGCGACATGCAGGACATCGAATTCACGGTGGAGCGCGGCCGCCTGTTCATGCTCCAGACCCGCTCGGGGAAGCGCACCGCCAAGGCGGCTTTGCGCATCGCCGTCGACATGGCCGCGGAAGGGCTCATCACCGAGGAGGAAGCGGTGCTGCGCGTCGATCCGTCGGCGCTCGACCAGCTCCTCCACCCGACGCTGGACCCCACGGCGGAGCGCAAGGTCATCGCCAAGGGCCTTCCCGCCTCGCCGGGCGCCGCCTGCGGCCAGGCCGTCTTCGACGCCGACACCGCCGAGCGCTATGCGGCGCTCGGCGAAAAGGTCATCCTGATCCGCATCGAAACCAGCCCCGAGGACATTCACGGCATGCACGCCGCGCAGGGCATCCTCACCGCGCGCGGCGGCATGACCAGCCACGCCGCCGTCGTCGCCCGCGGCATGGGCCGCCCCTGCGTCTCCGGCGCCGGCCAGCTCCAGATCGACTATAAGGCAAAGGTGCTTCGCGTCGGCGGCGTCGAGGTGCGCGAGGACGACACCATCACCATCGACGGCTCGACCGGCGAAGTGATGCTCGGCGCCGTCCCGACCGTGCAGCCCGAGCTGGTCGGCGATTTCGGCACCCTCATGGTCTGGGCGGACCGCTCAAGGCGCCTCCGAGTCCGCACCAACGCCGAGACTCCCAACGACTGCCGCACCGCCCGCCAGTTCGGCGCCGAAGGCATCGGCCTTTGCCGCACGGAGCACATGTTCTTCGATGCCGCGCGGATCACCGCCGTCCGCCAGATGATCCTCGCCGAGACCGAGAAGGGCCGCCGCGCCGCGCTCGCCCGCCTGCTCCCCGAGCAGCGCGCCGACTTCGAGGAGATCTTCCGGATCATGGCGCCGCTGCCGGTCACGATCCGCCTCCTCGATCCGCCCCTCCACGAATTCATGCCGCAGAACGAGGCGGAGTTCGACGCGGTCGCCGCGGCGGCCGGCACCTCCGTCGACACCCTGCGGCGACGCGCAAGCGAGCTCCACGAGATGAACCCGATGCTCGGCCACCGCGGCTGCCGCCTGGGCATCACCTTTCCCGAAATCTACGAAATGCAGGCCCGCGCCATCTTCGAAGCGGCCGTCGCGGTGGCCGAGGAGACGGGGGAGGCGCCCGTCCCCGAAGTCATGGTCCCGCTCGTCGCCACCGCCGCCGAGCTCCAGATCATCCGCGCCCTCGTCGACCGGACGGCAGCGGCTGTGTTCGCCGAAAAGGGGCGGAGCGTCGACTATCTCGTCGGCACGATGATCGAGCTCCCCCGCGCCGCGCTCCGGGCGGGCGAGATCGCCGCCTCCGCCGACTTCTTCAGCTTCGGCACCAACGACCTCACCCAGACCACGCTCGGCGTCAGCCGCGACGACGCCGCCCGCTTCCTCACGTCTTACGTGGAGCAGGGCATCTACGCCCGCGACCCGTTCGTCAGCCTCGACATCGAAGGCGTCGGCGAGCTCGTCTCGATGGGCGCGGAGCGGGGCAGGGCGACGAAGCCGGACTTGAAGCTCGGCATCTGCGGCGAACATGGCGGCGACCCGGCGTCCGTCGCCTTCTGCCACCAGGCAGGCTTGGACTACGTCTCCGCCAGCCCCTACCGCGTCCCCATAGCCAGGCTCGCGGCCGCCCAGGCGGCGCTCAGGGAATAGGGAGGGACCGAGGCGCCGGTAACCCACTTCGGCGTCATTGCGAGGAGCGCAGCGACGAAGCAATCCAGGGAGCCCCGGAGACTCGCACCGCCTCCCGCTGGATTGCTTCGCTACGCTCGCAATGACGGTCCCGCTCAGGCGATCGGCGTATCCCGCGTCCCGTGCGCGGTGCCGTGGGTCGTCGTCGTCCCGACCGGCGCCACCGGATCGCGCGCATGCGCCGCGATGCCGCGTGCTTCGGCGTGCTTGAGCTGGCTCTCGAGGCGGCCGCGGTCCGCTTCGGCGGCTTCGCGCTTCCTGACTTCCTCGCGGTAGCGGGTCTTCCACTTGGTGCCGACCATCATCGCCATGCCGAGGATCAGGCCGAGCAGGAAGACGAGGACGAGCACGAGCCACTCATTGGGGGTGAACTGAACCATCGGATCTCCTCGATACGCTGCCTGGAGGGACAAGCCGCGAGGAGGGCCGATTGTTCCGGACCCGTCAGTTCATCAGGGCGTCGCTGATGTCGCAGGCGGCGGGGCCGAGGATGACGATGAACAGCACCGGCAGGATGAAGAGGATGAGCGGCACCGTCATGATCGCGGGCAGCCGCGCGGCCTTTTCCTCGGCGCGCATCATCCGCTCGTTCCGGAACTCGGCCGAAAGCACGCGCAGCGCGCTGGCGAGCGGCGTGCCGTATTTCTCGGTCTGGATCATGGTCGTGACCACGCCGCGGATCGAATCGAGGTTGATGCGGTTGGCGAGGTTCTCGAAGGCCATGCGCCGGTCTGTGAGGAAGCCCAGCTCGATCGAGGTCAGCGCGAACTCGTCGCCGAGCTCCGGATAGGCCTTGCCGAGCTCGCGGGCGACCCGGTTGAAGGCGGCGTCCACCGTAAGGCCGGCCTCGGCGCAGATGACCAGGAGGTCGAGCGCGTCGGGCAGGCCCTTGCGGATCGCCTGGCTGCGCTTGGAGATCTTGTTGTTGAGGAAGATGTCGGGCGCCTTGTAGCTCCCGATCAGCACGCCGGCGACCAGCCCGTATTTCTTGACCGCGCCCCATGCCGGGAACCAGTCCAGGATGTAGACGCCGACGATCACGGTCGTGCCGAGGACGAGCGGC
The DNA here is from genome assembly GCA_035645215.1 of Allosphingosinicella sp. GTDB lineage: Bacteria > Pseudomonadota > Alphaproteobacteria > Sphingomonadales > Sphingomonadaceae > Allosphingosinicella. Next base: position 43,454 of record DASQND010000099.1, on the reverse strand, counting down.
AGGATGAAGCGCGCGAAGATGACGACGAAGGCGAGGTCCTTGGAGCGGATGCCGGCCTGCATCAGCTTCTGCTGCGCCTTTTCGACCTGCTCGCCCTGAAGCATCTTCAAGGACGTGAGGACGCTCTTCACCCGGTCGGTGGCTTCGTTCTTGCTCGAAAGGCTGCGGCGGCGCTTGGACGCGCCGGCGATGATGCCGGCCTTCAATTGCTCGCGCCGCTCGTTGAGCGCCCTGACGCGCTTCGCCATCGGATCGCGCACGGTGGTCGCCGCATAGATGGCGACCAGGACGAAGAAGGTCGCGACGGCGGAGAGGAAGGTCCCCACCATCACAATGTCGATCCCCATGATCGAAGGTCCGCCTGCCGGTGCCATCTCTTGCGCTGCCTTTCCGGATCAGATTTCGAAGTTGACCATGCGGGACATGATGAACACGCCCACGCCCATCCACAGCAGCCCGCCGCCGCCCGCGATCATCAGCCGCTGATCGACGAAGAAGTTGGCCATATATTCCTGGTTGATGAACCAGATGAGGGCGAAGACGATGAAGGGCAGCGAGCCGACGATCCAGGCGGACGCCTTCGATTCGGACGACATCGCCTTGATCTTGAGCTTCATCTGCGCGCGCTTCCTCAGCACGTCGGACAGGTTGCCGAGGGTTTCGGCTAGGTTGCCGCCGGTCTCGCGCTGGATGGCAAGGCTGATCACGAAGAACTGGAATTCGGGCGTGCCGAGCCGGTCCGCCGATTCCTGAAGCGCGGCTTCCATCGAACGGCCGATCTTCATCTTGTCGGTGACGCCGCGAAACTCGATTGAAACGGGCCCCGGCACTTCGTCGGCGACCACGCCCATCGTTTCCGAAATCGGAAGGCCCGAACGCAGGCCGCGAACCATGAGGTCGATCGCGTCGGGGAACTTGGCCGTGAATTTCGCCAGCCGCTTCGCGATCTGCTTCGAGACCACCCAGTGCGGCAGGCCGATGCCGATGGCGAGCGCGATGAAGATGGCGAGCAGCGCCGGCATGCCCTTCATCAGGAGAAGCGTCATCAACACCGCGACGAGGCCGGTGGTGACGAGGAAATACTGGCCGACCGACCAGGTGCGGCCGGTCCGCTCGAGCCGGAGGTGGAGCAAAGCGGGGTTCGGGATGAGGCGCTGGGCGAAGCCGTCCATGCGCGTCTGCCGGCCCGCGAGGATGCGCTTCAGCTGAGCCTGGGCCGCGACCTCGGTCGACTTGCTGTGGCGTTCGCGCACCGCTTCCAGCCGGCGCCCCTGCGCCTTGGACGTCGACGGTCCGCTGAACGCCAGCACCCCGCCGACCAGAAGGACGGCGATGCCGAAGAAGATCAGGATCGTGGGGCTCATCTTGAAGTGTCCCTTACGCCGCCTTGGCGGTCTTCGGCTCCGGCTTCTTGGCGAGCAGCGCCTTCAGATTGCCGAGCTTGCCGAGCAGCGAATTGCTTGCCGCTTCGGGCGCGTCCGGCACGTCGGCCGCATCGGCCGAGGAGACGGCGAGGTTCGTGAGCTGGACGAGCGGCTGGGCGAGCTTCGCCGCCTTGGCCCCCTTGGCGAAGGGCTGGCCGAGCTTGGCGGCCGTGGTTGCCGCTTTGAGGTCGAAGGGGATTACTACGTCCACCTTGCGCTCGATCGACTGCTCGAAATCCTTGCGCGACACTTCCATCAGGGACGATTGCGGCACCTTGTTCGCAGCCACGATGACCCGGCATTGCGGCGCATTGGCCTTGAGCCAGGACAAGACGCGGATCGCGTCCCTCGTCGCCGCCAGCGTGAACTCGACCACGAGGACGACGGCATGGACGTCGTTGAGGAGGTGCGGGAACTGGACCATCATCGCGCGGGGCAGATCGAGCACCGTGCCTTCGAAGGCGTGGCGGATCTCTTCCTGGAGCTGGCTGAAGGCCGTTCCGTCGGTGATGAGCGGCTGGTTCAGAGGGGCTTCGGCCGAAAGGACCGAAAGCTTCTCGCTCGCCCGCACCATGGCGCGCTCGATGAACAGGCCGTCGATCCGGCTCGGATTCTCGATCGCGTCGGTAAGGCCGCGGCCCGGCTCGAGATCGAGCGAGAGCGCGCCGGTGCCGAAGTGGATGTCGAGATCGAGGAGCGCGGTGTTGCGGCCGCCCTTTTCGCCCATCAGCCAGGCGAGGGAGGAGGCGAGCGTCGACGCGCCGACGCCGCCGCGCACGCCCACGACCGCGGCCATGACGTTGGGCTTCTCGCTCGTCGCTTCGCTGACCCGAGGCCCCGAAATGGTGAGCTGGGCGTGGGCGAAGCTGTCGCGCAGCTGGTCGGCGCTGAAGGGCTTGAGGAGATAGTCCTGGATGCCGGACGCGACGAGGTCGCGGTAGAGGCGAACGTCGTTCACCATGCCGGCGGCGATCACCACCGTGCCCGGCTCGCAGACTTCGGCGAGCGAGTTGATGTCGCTCAACGGATCGAGCGACTCAGACAGGTCGACGAACAGGATGCTCGGGCTCGCCGAGACGGACAGCGTCTGGACGGCGTTGCGGAGCCCGCCGCGATTGACCTTGTCCGGCGACCAGCCATGCTCGACCGCGATCGGGCGGAGCATTTCGGCCGTTTCGTCGTCGGCGACGAAGGCGGTGAAGGGGTCGCGGAGCGTCGGCGCCCGGGACGAGGGGAAGGGAGCGTTCATTAGCGGCCACCATTCGTTGGGGTCTGCTGGAGCCCGCGCGTGCCTGTCGGCGCGGCGTCGCGGTAGCTGCGGATCGCCCGGCTGGTCGCCGCCGGATCGGCGGTGCCGGAGCCGGTCTGGCCGAGCACCAGGTCGTTCGGATCGGCGATCATCGCGGCCAGGTTCGAATTGGTCGCGCAGCCGTAATTGGCGGACGTGGCGGAAAGGCCGGTGCGCTCCCAGTTCGGGCAGTTGGGCACGCTCGCCGTCGTGCGGCTCAGGACCACGCGGACCGTGCCGGGCTGGACCTCGCCGCTGGTCATCGGCGCGCCGTTCTCGACAAGGAGGCCGTAGCGGCCGGCCGCTTCCGCAACCGACTCGCGAACCGTGCCGTCCGAATAGCCGCCGGCGGGCTCGTCGACCGCGATCCGGTCGCCATATCCGATCTGCAGGCCCTCGAACCAGCCGTGGAGGCGGCCGATCTCCGTCGCCGGCACGCCTTCGGGGCCGGTCGCGAGATCGATCACATAGTCGGTCCGCTGCACCACAGGCTGGTTCACCGAATAAAGCGACATGTTCGCCACGCGGTTCGCGGAGCCGGGCGACGTGGAGCCGCTGGCGCAGGCCGAAACCGCTGCGCCGAGGAAGAGAAGGGCGGCCGTTGCTCTCGTGCGTGCCATGATCGTTCGTTCCTTTCGGCGTACTTTAGAAGTTGAAGCCGGGAGCGGCGGCGGGCGCGGCCTCGGCCTGCTGGCGCGGCTGCGACTGGCCCTGGTCGGCGCGGCGGCGCGGCTGGCGCTGCGGCGCGGGCACCGACGCCGGATCCGCCGCGGCGGAGGGCCGGCCGATGCCGGGCGCGACGACCTGCGGCGTCGCCGCGGTCGGGCCCGGACGGCGCTCGCCGCTGCGGGCGGCATCCTGCCGGTCGAGGAGAACGCGGTCGATCGTCGGCGCCGTGCGGAAGCCGTCGGTCGGAAGCGCGATCTGCCCGGCGCTGACCGGCCGCACGAGATAGGGCGTGACGATGATCACCAGCTCCGTCTCGTTGCGGCGGAAGCCGTTCGAGCGGAACAAGGCCCCGATGACCGGGAGGCGGCCGAGGCCGGGCACGCGATCGACGGTGTTGGTCCCGCTGTTGCGCATCAGGCCGGCGATCATGAAGCTCTGGCCGGAACCGAGCTCCACCGTCGTTTCCGCGCGGCGGGTGGTGAGCGACGGCACCTGAAAGCCGTTCAGCCGGATCGAGCCCTCCGCGGACAGCTCCGACACTTCCGGGCGGACCCGCATGGAAATGCGGCCGCTTTCGAGCACGATCGGCGTGAAGGCGAGGCTGACGCCATATTGCTTGAATTCGATCGCGGTGCCGCTGATGCCCTGGGCCGAGGGGATCGGAAACTCGCCGCCTGCGAGAAAGCTCGCCGTCTCGCCCGACAGCGCGCTCAGCGACGGCTGGGCGAGGGTGGTCACGAGGCCGCTATTCTCATTCAAGTCGAGCGCGCTTGCGACGTTGGCGCCGAGGATGTTGGTGATCGCGGTGATCGCCGTGCCCGCCGCGGGACGAAGGATGTTCGTCACCCCCGAAGCCCCGTCGGTCTGCAGGATGTCGCGGCCGCGGGTGAAGTTGAACGAGGCGCCGCCGCTATTGTCGATCGCTTCGACGTTCGTCCCGATCTCGCGCAGGAGAGAGCGGCTGACCTCGGCGATATGGACCTGCAGCATGACCTGCATCGGAGTGGCCGTGCGCAGGCGGCTGATCACCTGCGTGCCTTCGCCGACGAACGCCTGGACGAGGCGCTGCGCCTCTTCGACGTCGGTGGGCTGGCGGACCGTGCCGGTGAGGAGAACGACCCCGTTCATCGGGGTGGCGCGGATGTCGGCTTCGGGCATCGCCATGCGGAGCAGCTCGTCGACCGAGCCGAGGTTGTTGCCGACCCGCACGTTTGCCGAATAGAGGACGCGGCCGGCGCGGTTCGTGGCGTAGACCGTGGTCTGGCCCGGCGCCTTGGCGAAGATGTAGATCTGGTTGTCGGACCGGACCTGGACGTCGGCCACCGCATCGTTGGCGACGAAGATGTCGCTCATCGGCGCGTCGAGCTGGATCAGCCGCCCGGTGCCGGCGCTCAGGGTCACCGTGTTCGAGGGGGCGACGGCGCCGACGGGCTGGGCCGCGGCCTGGGTCGGCAGCACCGGGGCGAAGCTCGCCGCCAGGGTCGCCGCGACGGCGGAGCGAAGGCTCGCGCGCCGGATCATGTTCAACTTGCTCATCTTAGCGGGCTCCCACCGGAACGACGGTCACATTATTGCCGCGTGAGACGCGGACGGTCGGGCCGAGCGGAACGGCCGGGGCGCTGGACGGGGCGGACGCCCCGGCCGGAGCCTGGCCGCCGACGCGGCTCGCAATTGCCCCGATCATCTCGCCGACCTGACGGGCTTCCTCGCTCGGCGCGGGACCGGCGCGGCTGGGGACGCTGCGGCGGTGGAAGCGGGACACGTCCCCGCCGACGGTGTAGGTCGGGTTGGTGTCGACAGGCTGGCTTGCGACGGCGAGCAGCATGCGGCGCTCGGCGTTCGGATCGTTGCCGTTCGGAACCTGGACCTCGCCCGAAGCGATGGCCCGCTCGAGCTCGGCATTGTTGTCGGCGAGCGAACGCAGCGACAGGGAAATCTGGCCGATCGACCCGGCGACCGCGATCCGCTCGGCGATCCGCGGCGTCGCCTCGAGCGTTACCGTGGACACCGCCTGGGCGACCTGGTTGCCTTCGGCGTCGCGGGCGTTGATCCGCTGGTCGGTGGCGAGGACTCGGACGTTCCTGACGATCGTCTCGGACACCCTCAGGGAATCGCCGTCGCCTCCGCCTTCGACCTCGTGGGTCATGACGATGTCGACCCGGTCGCCCGGGAAGACGAAGCCGGCGACGCCGCTGGTGGCCGAAACGCCCACCGTGACGGCGCGCATGCCGGCGCCGAGCGCCGCGGCGAGGAAGCCGCGCTCGCCGGGACGGACGAGCGAGCCCTGGGTGACGGGCTGGCCGGCGGTGATCTCGTTGCGGACCACCGTTCCGACGAGGTCCTGCGGATTGATGCCGCGGCCGCCGCGAATGTAATAAGCCGGCTGGACCAGGCCCGCGGGCCAGATCTGGTAGCGGAAGGCTTCCGCGTCGATGATCGTGCCGATCGGGAGATGGCGCGTCGCGACGAGCACTTCGGGGCCTTGCGGCACCACCGGCCGTGCGACCGCCTGCGGCGCCGCGGCCCCGCTGAACATGCTCTTCGCCATCATCGCGGTTGCACCCGCAATCAGGAGTGCTCCGATCAGCAGCACGATTTTCTTTACGTCCATGGTGCCAGTCGCCTCCTTGACGGCCTCGCGAAAATATCGAGCCCAGACATCATACAAATTGGTTAAGAAACCGTTCGCCAATCAGCCACAGACCGCCGAATGCGATGGCGACGCCGTACGGAATTTCGAGAATGTGGTCCGATCGCCGCAGCTTGTGGCGTGCCCACATCGCGATCGTGAGCGCCCCGCCGGCGAGCGACATCGCCACCAGCAGGAAGAGGACGCCGCCGGGCGGCAGCCAGAGGGCGAGGGCGCCGAGCAGCTTGACGTCGCCGCCGCCCATGATGCCGAGCGCGAAGGCGCCGGCGAAAAGCGCGAAGACGGCGGCTGCGACGCCGATCCGGATGGCCATGTCCGGCCAGGGATCGAGGCCCGACGCGAACCAGTAGACGATCGCGCCGAGCGCGATGGCTGCGTTCAGCCGGTTGGAGATGGTCCTGGTCCTCATGTCCCCCACCGCCGCGGCGACCAAAGCGGCCGCGAGCAGGAGGACGAGCATTTCGGATACACCCCAGTTCATGCCTAAGGCTCTAGACGGTCATGCTTTCAAAACCGTAACCAGCCGCCGATGACGACCCGCACCCTCGGCCCCGCGTCCCTGGACCGCCGCGCCCGCCCGGCCGCCGCCCGGTTCAGCGACTGGCGCGCGCCCGACGGGTGGCCGCACCGGCGGGTGGACTGGCCCGGCCCAAAGGGGGAAGCGGCACGCGGGACGCTGCTTTTCCTCAGCGGGCGGGGCGACTTCATCGAAAAGTACATGGAGGCGATGGCGCACTGGCACGCCCGCGGCTGGGCGGTGACGAGCTTCGACTGGCGGGGGCAGGGCGCGTCGCGCGGCGAGATTCAAGGCGGGCATCTCGAAAGCTTCGATCCGCTCGTCGCCGATCTTGCCGGGCTCGCCGGAGCGCTACGGGAGGCGCCCGGGCCGCTCGTCGCCGTCGGCCATTCGATGGGCGGGCACGTCCTGATGCGGGCGATCGCCGAGGAGAAGGTGCGGCTCGACGCCGCGGTGCTCGTCGCGCCGATGCTCGGGATCAACAGCGCGCCGCTCCCCGCCTTCGCCGCCTGGTGGACCGCGTCCCTGTTCTCCAGTCTCGGCCTCCGGCGCCAGCCCGCCTGGCGCGCGCCGCTTCCGCCGCCGCCGCCCGGCTCCTCGCGTCAGGCCTGGCTCACCTCCTGTCCCGCCCGATACGAGGACGAGCTCTGGTGGTGGGCGAAGGAGCCCGGATTCCACCTCGGCGCGCCGAGCTGGGGCTGGCTGGAGGCGGCGTATCGATCCATTGCGACCCTGACCGACGCGAAGCTGCGCCGGGTGGGGCTGCCGATGCTTCTCGTCGGCACCGAGGCCGACCGCCTGGTCAGCGCCGCCGCCATCCGCCGTGCCGCGCGCCTGCTGCCCAATGCCAGGCTCAGGATGTTCGAGCGGGCCGGGCACGAGATCCTGCGCGAGGCGGATGCGGTGCGCGGCGAGGCGCTCGCGGCGATCGACGCCTTTCTCGATGAAGCGGCGCCGCGGTGACTCGCACGGCGGACGTCGCCATCGTCGGCGCGGGCATGGCGGGGGCGAGCCTCGCCGCCGAGATCGCGCCGCACGCGTCGGTGCTGCTGATCGAGGCGGAGGATCATCCGGGCTATCATTCCACCGGGCGTTCCGCCGCCTTCTGGTCGGAAAGCTATGGCGGGCCCAGGGTCCAGCCGCTGACCAGCGCGTCGGGCGCGTTCCTGGCGGAACGCGGGTTCCTCAGGCCGCGCGGCGCACTTCACATCGCCGATGCCGAGGGTGCGGCGGCGCTTTCCGCTCTCGAAAGCCAGTTCGCCGGCACCCCGGTCGCGCTGGAGCGGGTAGACGATGTCGCGGCGCGCATCCCAGGGCTGCGGCCCGGCTGGTACGAGGCGTTGTGGGAGCCGAGCTGCGCCGACATCGACGTCGCCGCCCTGCACGCTTTCTACCTCGCGGCGGCGAAGCGAGCGGGGGCGCGGCTCGTCACCGGCACCCGGATCGAACGTGCCGAGAGGCGCGGCGGCGTGTGGCGGATCGGCGGCGGCTTCGAAGCCGCGATCTTCGTCGATGCGGCGGGCGCCTGGGCGGACCCGGTCGCGCGCGCGGCGGGCGTCGCGCCGCTCGGCATCCGGCCGTTCCGACGGACCATCGCCCAGCTTCGAGTCTCGCCGCCGGTGCCGGCCGGCCTGCCGCTGGTGATCGATGCCGCCGGGCGCTTCTACTTCAAGCCGGAAGCGGGCGGGCGGCTGTGGCTGAGCCCGCACGACGAGACGCCGTGCGAAGCCGGCGACTGCGCGGCGGAGGAGCTGGATGTCGCCGTCGCGATCGACCGGCTGGAGGGGGCGGTCGACTGGCGGGTGGAGCGGGTGGAGCGGAGCTGGGCAGGGCTCCGGACCTTCGCGCCGGACCGGCTGCCGGTCTACGGGTTCGAGCCCACGGCGGAGGGTTTCTTCTGGTTCGCCGGGCAGGGCGGCTTCGGCATCCAGACGGCGCCGGCGGCGGCGCGGCTCGGGGCCGCGCTGCTGCTCGGCCGGAGCAGCGAGCCGGGGCTGGACCCCGCCTTCTACACGCCCGCGCGCTTCCGGAACTGACCGGCGGCGGCGGAAGCGAGGGCGTCGGCGCGCTCGTTCTCAGGATGGCCGCTATGGCCCTTCACCCAGCGCCACTCGATCCTGTGGGTGCGCGTCGCCTCGAGCAGCTCCTGCCAGAGCTCGGCATTCTTGACCGGCTTCCTGTCCGCGGTCCTCCAGCCGTTCTTCTGCCAGCCGTGGATCCACTTGGTGATCCCGTCCTTCACATAGTTGGAATCGGTGTGGATGGTGACGGCGCAGGGGCGTTTCAGCGCCTGGAGCGCGCGGATGGCGGCGAGGAGCTCCATCCGGTTGTTGGTGGTGACCGGCTCGCCGCCCGACATCTCCTTCTCGTGCGCGCCCGAGCGGACGATCGCCCCCCAGCCGCCCGGCCCCGGATTGCCCTTGCAGGCGCCGTCGGTGAAGATTTCGACTTCGGTCATGTCACACCGTCATTGCGAGGAGCGAAGCGACGAAGCAATCCAGGCGGCGGGGGAGACTCGCACCGCCCCCCGCTGGATTGCTTCGCTTCGCTCGCAATGACGTAGGAGGGGAGGCACTGGCCCAGCGCGTTCGTCAGGCGGCCTGGAGGGCGGCGGGGAGCTTGAAGACCATGCGTTCCTCGACGCCTTCGACCTGCTCCTCCCGCACCTCGAAGCGGGCCGCAAGCGCGTCCACCACTTCGCGGACGAGGATTTCGGGAGCCGACGCGCCGGCGGTGATGCCCAGCGTCGTGACGCCCTCGAGCCAGGCGAAGTCGATCTCGTCGGCGCGGCCCACCAACCGGGCGCGGGCGCCTTCGCGCTCGGCGACTTCGACGAGGCGGACCGAATTCGAGCTGTTCGGCGCGCCGATCACCAGCATCGCGTCGCAGCGCCCCGCAATCGCCTTGACCGCGCCCTGGCGGTTGGAGGTCGCGTAGCAGATGTCCTCGCTCCTCGGCGCCTGGATCGCCGGAAAGCGGCGCTGGAGGATGGCGAGGATCTCGGCCGTATCGTCGACCGAAAGGGTGGTCTGCGTCAGGAAAGCGAGGCTTTCGGGCGCGGCGGGCGGCAGCACGGCTTCCGCGTCCGCGGCGGTCTCGATCAAAGTCATGTCGCCTTCGGGGACCTGGCCGAAGGTGCCGATCACTTCGGGGTGGCCGGCATGGCCGACGAAGAGGATGTGGCGCCCCTGCGCGATCAGCCGCTCGGCCTGGCGGTGGACCTTGGAAACGAGCGGGCAGGTCGCGTCCAGGAAATCGAGGCCGCGCTCCGCCGCTTTCGCCGGCACCGCCTTGGGGACGCCGTGCGCGGAAAAGACGACGGGCACGCCGTCCGGCACCTGATCGAGTTCCGGCACGAAGACCGCGCCCTTGGCTTTCAAGCTGTCGACGACATACTTGTTGTGGACGATTTCGTGGCGGACGTAGACGGGCGCGCCGTAGCGTTCGATCGCGAGCTCGACGATCCGGATCGCGCGGTCCACGCCTGCGCAAAAGCCGCGCGGCGCCGCGATCAGGAGGGTGAGTGGGGGCTTTTCCATGTCGAGAGCCGGCCTATTGCATTGCTTGCGTAGGTGAAACCCGCTTCCTATGATCCCGCGCGTGCCATAGGGGGCATCCACGGCATATAGAGCGTCCGCGCCAAAGTTCGAGGTATTCAAATCGTGTTCAAGCCCAAAGCGGCCGTCGCCGCCGCTCTCATCGGCCTCACCCTTGTCGGCTGTTCGCGCGAAGGCGAGGTCACGTCGACCGGCGTCATCACGACCTACACCGCCTGCCCGGCCGTCGCGATCGCGGCGCCGACGGGAGACGTGACGCTCTTCGATCCCCCGCAGAGCCGGGATGCGAGCGCCATCGACGTGGTTGCGACCATCACCAACGTCCGCTCGACCTGCAACGAGGCGGGCGAGAACATCGTCACCACGGCGAGCTTCGACGTCCAGGCCCGCCGCCGCGACCGCGGCCCGGCGCGCGACGTGGTCATCCCTTATTACGCCGCCGTCGTTCAGGGCGGGCAGAACGTCGTCACCAAGAGCGTTTCGAACGTCGTCCTGCGCTTCGCGGAAGGGCAGGACCGGGCGAATGCGCGCGGCACCGCCAATTCGCAGCTTCTCCGCTCGGCCGCGACCCTTCCGGAGGACGTCCGCCGCCAGGTCACCCGCGAGCGCCGCCCGGGCGACGCGGACGCCGCGGTCGATCCCTTCGCCGATCCCGCGGTGCGCGCCGCCGTGCAGCGGGCGAGCTTCGAAGTGCTCCTCGGCTTCAACCTGACCGAAGACCAGCTCCGGTATAACGCCACGCGCTGAGGCGGGGCTTTCGACGTTGGGCGTCATGCCGGACCTACGCACCGGCGCGTCATGCCGGACCTGATCCGGCATCCACCTTCTTCTTGGTTCTCGAGGGTTCGCAAGAAGGTGGACCCCGGATCAAGTCCGGGGTGACGGGGAGTGTGTGGCACCGTGGCTGAACCTTCTCCTCCCTCCGCCGACCTGCGCCCCTTCGAACAATCCAAATAAGTTGAGGAAGCTGACGGTGTCCGAGAGGCGCTCATTCTTCCTCTCCGAAGGGGCTGTTTTCGGCGAGTCGGTCCCAGTGATCGTCGGGGAAGCGCTGGATGGCGGGGCTCGTCGGTCGCGGACTCGGGGTGGGCGGAGTTCTGGTCTGTTCCATCTTTGAGGGTGGAACACAGGAAAACCTAATTGGAAAGAGGCGGTCGGCCTCCGCGCGGCTCGCCGCTCAGGCGATGGTGTCCGGCGAGGCAGGCCGCGTCGAACTCCCGCATGGTGCGCTTGTCGATGCTGCCGGCTTCGTGCAGCCCCTCCATCATTTCGTGAACCGATGCGAGCGCCTCGCTCTTAAAGCTCTTCGTCACCATTCACCTCCATGAAACCGGCCCCGAGTTCCGCTGCTATCTGCTCGTCGCTGAGCGCCAGGACCGAGAGCGGACCGTTCAGTCCCGTTCAGCCCTTGCCTCGCTTCGGCGGTCGGCAATCAGTTCGTCGACTAATGACACCCCGCTCGGGACGTGTGCTCGTACAATCGCTTGCGCATAAGCAACAGCCGTGTGGATCGCGAGCGCGCTCGGATCTGGGCTGGTGGAACGGTCACGTCGAGACATATTCAGATCCTAAGCTGGTGGACCATCATAGCGGAATTCTCAGGCTGATTGACAGCCGCACGGCCCTCCGTCATTGCGCGCTCGTCCTTCAAGGACGCGCGGGAGAGTGTGGTGGGTGTGAGCCTGCCGCCGCCGAAGGAGCAACCGCCCCGGAATCTCTCAGGCCCAAGGACCGCGCGGACAGGACGCTCTGGAAAGCGTCCGCTTTCTTCGGCTTTTCGGGCCGGAAAGGCGGGCCACCGAAGGGGTAAGCGGGAACTTATGAGTTCCGCGAAAGCTCTCAGGTCCAGCGACAGAGGGGGCGCGCCGCCGCGACAGCCGGTCCGATCCCATCGGACGCGGGCCGAGCCAAGCCACGCGACCCGGAGACTGGACTGATGAGCGACCAAGGCCAACTTCAGACAAGTATTGGGCACACATTGCCGCTCGATGCGTGGCATCGCGGCCTCGGCGCGCGCATGGTGCCGTTCGCGGGCTATGAGATGCCGATCCAGTATGAAGGCATCATCGCCGAGCATCGCTGGACTCGCACGTCCGCGGGCCTGTTCGACGTCAGCCATATGGGGCAGCTCGTCATTGGCGGCGCGGGGGCGGAGGCGGCGCTCGAGTCGCTGCTTCCCGCCGACATCCGCATCCTGAAAGACGGGAAGCTCCGCTATTCGCTGCTGCTCGCCGACGATGGCGGCATTATCGACGACCTGATGGTGACGCGGCGCGGCGACCATTTCTACATGGTCGTGAACGGCGCCACAAAAACGGGCGACATCGCGCACATGGAAGCGCGGCTGCCCGCGGGCGTGACGCTGGAGCATCTGACCGGGCAGGCCCTGCTCGCGCTCCAGGGGCCCAAGGCGGTGGAGGCGCTGGCGCGGCTGGCGCCGGGGGTCGAGGCGCTCGGCTTCATGACCGGCGGGGCGTATGAGCTCGGCGGCACGCAGGCGTGGATCAGCCGCTCGGGCTATACGGGCGAGGACGGGTTCGAGATTTCGGTCGCGGCGGCCGAGGTCGAGAAGATGGCCTCGCTGCTGATCGAGCAGGAGGAAGTGAAGCCGATCGGGCTCGGCGCGCGCGATTCGCTGCGGCTCGAGGCGGGACTGCCGCTCTACGGTCACGATCTCGACGAGGAGACGACTCCGGTCGAGGCGGGGCTGACCTTCGCGCTTTCGAAGCGGCGGCGCGAGGAGGGCGGCTTTCCGGGCTGGGAGCGGATTTCCGCCGAGCTGGCGAACGGGCCGGTCCGGGCGCGGGTCGGGCTTGCCGTCGAGGGGCGCCAGCCGGTGCGCGAGGGCGCGTTCGTGGTCGACGAGGACGGCGACGAGGTCGGCAAGGTGACGAGCGGCGGCTTCTCGCCGATGCTCGAGGCGCCCATCGCCATGGCCTATGTTCCGGCCGCCATGGCCGAGCCGGGGGCGAGCGTCCGGCTCGTCCAGCGCGGCAGGATTTTCCAGGCGAAGGCGGTCCCCATGCCCTTCGTCCCCCACCGATACCACCGCAAGGGAGGCGCGCAGTGACGGTTCATTATACCAAGGAGCATGAGTGGATCCGGGTCGAAGGCGACACGGCCACGGTCGGCATTACCGATTTCGCGCAGGGCCAGCTCGGCGACGTCGTGTTCGTCGAGCTGCCCGAGGCGGGCAAGCAGGTCGAGCAGGGCGGCGAGGCGGCTGTGGTCGAATCGGTCAAGGCGGCTTCGGACGTGTACGCGCCGGTTTCGGGCGAGGTGGTCGAGGCGAACCAGGCGCTGGTCGATGACTCCTCGCTGGTGAATTCCGATCCGGAAGGGGAGGGCTGGTTCTTCCGGGTGCGGTTGTCCGACCCATCGCAGCTCGACGGGCTGATGGACGGCGATGCTTACAAGAGCTTCTGCGACGGTCTGTGAGGCTTGAGCCGTACCACCTTAAGCATGTGAAGGCGCAGGCGTCGGTTCTCGCTAACGCTCGAAAGGGCTTCTCGACTTCGCTCGAAGCGAACGGGTTGAGGAGTCTGCGCGTGATCGGATCGGCTCGCGTCCGTTCGGTTCGAGCGAAGTCGAGAACCGCTGCCGAGCGAAGTCGAGGCTTGCGGCGCTCGCGGCCCTTCGGAGTAGCCTCGCAATGACCGTCAACGCCTCCTCCTGCTGGTCGCCGACCGATTATGCGACCAATGCCGCCTTCGTGCCCGCGCTCGGGCAGGCGGCGCTGGGGCTGCTCAATCCGCAGCCGGGCGAGTTCGTCCTCGACATCGGCTGCGGCGACGGCGCGCTGACCAAGAAGATCATGGACGCGGGCGCGCGGGTGATCGGGCTCGATGGGTCGGAAGCGATGGTGGAGGCGGCGCGGGCGAAGGGCGTGGACGCGTTCGTCGCGGACGCGCAGGCGCTGGGGCTGGAGGAGCAGGCGGCGCGCTTCGGGCAGTTCGACGCGGCTTTCTCCAATGCGGCTTTGCACTGGATGCTCGATCCGGACGCGGTGGCGTCGGGCGTGTTCCAGGTGCTGAGGCCGGGCGGGCGGTTCGTCGGCGAGATGGGCGGCGACGGGAACATCGCGACGCTTCGCGGCGGCATCCGCGACGAGCTGAGCGCGCGCGGCTATCCGGTGCCCGCGGAGGATCCGCAATGGTATCCGGCCGTCGAGGAATTCGCGCGGCTCTACGCCTGCGCCGGCTTCACCGAAATCCAGGCGCAGCTCATTCCGCGGGCGACGCCGCTTGCGACGGGCGTGGCGGCCTGGGTCAAAACGTTCCGCTCTGGCTGGCTCGATGTCGCGCAGGTGCCGGTGGAGGCGCGCGCCGAGGTGGCGAGCGCAATCGAGGCGCGGCTCGAGCCCCAGCTTCGGCTCCCCGACGGGAGCTGGTTCGCCGATTATGTTCGGCTGCGCTTTTCCATGCGCAAGCCCGCGTGACGCTCACGGAGTAGAAGACAAATGCGTTACCTTCCCCTGACCGATTCCGACCGCACGGAGATGCTGCGCACGATCGGCGCCGCTTCGATCGACGATCTCTTCGTCGACGTGCCGGAGGCGGCGCGGCTGTCCTCCAAGATCGAGGGCCTCCCCGACCATGCCAGCGAAATGGCCGTCGAGCGCGAGCTTTCGGCGATGGCGCGGAGGAACCTCGTCGCCGGCGAGGCGCCCTTCTTTCTCGGCTGCGGGGCGTACCGGCACCATATTCCGGCGTCGGTCGACCACCTCATCCAGCGCGGCGAGTTCCTGACCAGCTACACGCCCTACCAGCCGGAAATCGCGCAAGGGACGCTCCAGGCCCTGTTCGAATTCCAGACGCAGGTGGCGCGGCTCTACGGTTGCGACGTGGCCAATGCGTCCATGTACGACGGTTCGACCGCCTGCTGGGAAGCGATCGGCATGGCGCGGCGGATCACGCGGCGCGGCAAGGCGGTGCTTTCGGGCGGGCTCCACCCGCATTACGTTTCCGTCGCGAAGACGATGGCGCGGTTTACCGGCGACCAACTCGTGACGAGCCTGCCGGAGCTGACCGCTGAGCCGGACACGGCGGCGCTCCTCGATGAGATCGACGGCGAGACGAGCTGCGTCGTCGTCCAGTATCCCGATATCCTCGGCCGCATCGGCGACCTGTCGGCGCTGGCGGAGCGCTGCCATGTGGCGGGCGCGCTGCTGATCGCGGTGGTGACTGAGCCGGTGGCGCTTGGCGCGATCCGCTCGCCCGGCGAGATGGGCGCGGACATCGTCGTCGGCGAAGGCCAGTCGATCGGCGTCGGCCTGAACTTCGGCGGACCCTATGCGGGCCTGTTCGCCACCCGCGACAAATATGTGCGCCAGATGCCGGGGCGGCTCGCCGGCGAGACGGTGGACGCGGAAGGGAAGCGCGGCTTCGTGCTGACGCTTTCGACCCGGGAGCAGCATATCCGCCGCGAAAAGGCGACCTCGAACATCTGCACCAACTCGGGCCTCTGCGCGCTCGCTTTCTCGATCCACATGACCCTGCTCGGCGAAAAGGGCCTGCGGCGGATGGCGGACGCCAACCACTATCTCGCCCTGGAGGCCGCCGAGCGGCTGACGCGGATCGCGGGCGTGGAGCTCGTCAACGAGACCTTCTTCAACGAATTCACCCTGCGGCTTCCCAGGGAAGCGCGGCCGGTGGTGCGGGCGATGGCCGAGCGGGGCGTGCTCGGCGGCGTGTCGCTCGGGCGGCTCTATCCGGGCGAAGCGGGGCTGGAGAACGGGCTCGTCGTGGCGGTCACCGAGACGGTGACCCGCGCGGACATTGAAGCGCTGGCGGCAGCGCTCGAGGAGACTTTGGCATGAGCATGAACCGCGAGGGACGGCCGACGCGGCCGGAAGCCAGCGAAGGCGAAGGCGCGGAGACGTGGACGGGGAACCGGGCGCTGATGCTCGAGGAGCCGCTCATCTTCGAGATCGGCGACGAAGGGACGACCGGCGTCGACTTCGAAGCGCCGGTGCAGGAGGTGACGATCGGGCACCGCGCGCACGAGCATGACGAGGCGTTCCATAAGGACCGCCTGGGCGGGCTGCAGCGGCGGCGGCCGATCGGGCTTGCCGGCCTTTCGGAGCCGCAGGCGGTGCGCCATTATACGCGGCTCAGCCGGCAGAATTATGCGATCGACCTCGGGCTCTTCCCGCTCGGATCGTGCACGATGAAGCACAATCCGCGGCTGTGCGAAAAGGTGGCGCGGATGCCGGGCTTCGCCGACATCCACCCGCTCCAGCCGGCGGACACGGTGCAGGGCGCGCTGCAGCTCATCGAGAAACTGGGCGAATGGCTGGTCAAGCTCACCGGAATGCATTCGGTGGCGATGAGCCCCAAGGCCGGCGCGCACGGCGAACTTTGCGGCCTCCTTGCCATCCGCGCGGCGCTCGAAGCGCGGGGCGATGCGCGCGAAGTGATCCTGGTGCCGGAAAGCGCGCACGGGACCAATCCGGCGACGGCGGCCTTCGTCGGCTACCGGGTGGAGAACATCCCGGCGAACGAGCGCGGGCGGGTCGATCTCGATGCGCTCAGGGCCCGGCTCGGCCCGGACGTCGCCGGGGTGATGATCACCAATCCGAACACCTGCGGCCTGTTCGAACCGGACATGCTCGCGATCTCGGAAGCCGTGCACGCGGCGGGCGGGCTGGTCTATTGCGACGGGGCGAACTTCAACGCGATCGTCGGCCGGGTGAAGCCGGGCGACCTCGGCATCGACGCCATGCACATCAACCTCCACAAGACCTTCTCCACCCCGCATGGCGGCGGCGGCCCGGGCGCCGGACCGGTGGTCTTCTCGGAAGCTTTGACTCCGTTCGCGCCGCTGCCGTTCGTCGAAAGGCAGGGCGACGAGTTCGTCCTGGTCGAGGAAGAGACTGCGGGGGAGCATCACGGGTCGAGCTTCGGCCGCATGGTCGCCTTTCACGGCCAGATGGGGATGTTCACGCGCGCGCTCGCCTACATCCTCAGCCACGGCGCGGACGGGCTACGTCAGGTGTCGGGCGACGCGGTGCTGAACGCGAATTACGTGCTGCGCACCCTCGAAGGCGTGCTCGACGCGCCGTTCGGCCACAGCGGCCCGTGCATGCACGAAGCCCTGTTCTCGGACAAAGGCTTCGCGGACGGGCTTTCGACGCTGGATCTCGCCAAGGGCCTCATCGACGAGGGCTTCCACCCGATGACCATGTACTTCCCGCTCGTCGTCCACGGCGCGATGCTGGTCGAACCGACGGAAACGGAGTCGAAGGCGAGCCTCGACCAGTTCCTCGGGGCTCTCCGCTCGGTCGCCGAGCGCGCCAAGGCCGGCGACCAGTCGCTGAAGGGCGCGCCTTACCATGCGCCCCGACGGAGGCTCGACGAAACCCAGGCGGCGAGGAAGCCGGTGCTGGTCTGGAAGGAACCGGCTGAGGCCGAGGCGGCGGAATAGGCGGCGGATGAAGCGCCACGCCCCCGCCACCGCGCGCAACCGGGAACCGCTCGCGGCCGTGCTGCGGGACGTGCTGCCGGAGCAGGGGACGGTGCTGGAGATCGCGTCCGGCACCGGCGAGCATGCGGCGTATTTCGCGCGCCTGTTTCCGGACCTCACCTGGCAGCCGAGCGATTACGAGCCGGGCGCGCTGAATTCGATCGAGGCGTGGGTGGGCGACGGCGACGCGCCGAACCTCAGGGCGCCCGTGGTGCTGGATGCGGCGGGGACGTGGCCGGTCGAGGCGGCGGACGCTTTGCTGTGCGTCAACATGGTGCATATCAGCCCATGGGCGGCGACCGCCGGGCTGATGCGCGGCGCGGCGCGGGTGCTGCCCGCCGGCGGGCCCTTGATCCTGTACGGGCCGTTCCGGCGGGCCGGAGTGGAGACCGCGGCGAGCAACGAGGCGTTCGACGAGTCGCTCAAGGCGCGGGATGCGGCCTGGGGGCTGCGGGCGCTGGAGGATGTGACGGCCGAGGCGGAGGCGAACGGGCTCAAGCTCGAGCGCGTGGTCGAGATGCCGGCGAACAATCTGACGGTGGTGTACCGGAAGGCTTGAACCCGCACGCCGTCATTGCGAGCGGAGCGAAGCAATCCAGCGGGAGCCGCGGCGGGTCTCCGAGGCCGTCTGGATTGCTTCGTCGCTTCGCTCCTCGCACTGACGAGGAGGGGCGGTTCAATTGCTCTCGTTGAACCTCGGGAGGTCGGCTTCCTCGCCCTTGTCGCTGTCGCGGACGCGGGTGACGGAGGGGTCGCCGACTTCCTGCTTCAGATCGTCGCGGCTGGCGAGGTCGTGGCCGAGATTGTTGGTGTTGCGGTTGCCGTGGCTCGGCGCGCCTTCCATGCCTTCGATCAGGTCGCTGTCGTCGGTCTGGCGGGCGGTTTCGGCGCGGTCGGCGCCGCGGTCGTTGCGGTCGGTCATAGCGTTTCTCCTTCGGGAGAAGAATGACGCAAGGGGCGCGGCGTTCCGTGCGAAAGGACTTGGCCGTGCGAAAGGACTTGGCCGTCCGAAAGGTCGTGGCCGGCCAGGCGGAGCAGGAGCAGCGTCCAGAAGAGGCCGAACGCCCAGCCGGCGATGACGTCGCTCGGCCAGTGGACTCCGAGCACGATCCGGCTGGTGCCGATCAGGATCGCCGTCCACGCCGCCGCCCAGAGCGCCAGGGCGCGGCGCGGCCAGCGGGCGGTGAGGAGCAAGGCGAGGCTCAGGTAAACCATCGCCGAATTGGCGGCGTGGGCGCTCGGGAAGGAGAGGCTGTGGACGTCGACGAGGTGGCTGTTTTCCTGCGGGCGGATGCGGCCCATCTGGACTTTCTGGACTTCGACGAGGAGGCGGCCGGTGATCGTCACCGCGAGGAGGAGGACGGCCGAGCGGAAGCGGCGCTTCCAGGCGAGCCAGAGCGCGCCGGCGGCGGTGAGCGGCATCAGGAAAAGGTAGCCGCCGAGCTCGGTGACGAAGCGCGCGGCGCGGGCAATGTCGGGCTGCTCGCCTGCGTAGAAGAAGACGAGCAGCGACCGGTCGAGGTCGAGGCCGCCGAAGAGCAGCATCACCGCCCAGGCGACGGCGAGGGCGAAGAGGACGAACGGCATCAGGCGGCGGCCCGGCGCGTCGGAATGACTGCGGCAAAGGTGCGGGACGTCATTCGGGCCTTCCTACGCCGGTTGGGCGCCTCTATCGATGTGTCGGGGCTCAAGAGCAGGGAGGCGGGGGATTGGCAATGTCGGACGACGCGATGAGGGCGCTCCACCCGAACCACCTGACCTTGCTCCGGGTGCGTTTCGCCGTCTTCGCGGTGCTCCTCCTCGCCGCCGCGACCGTCGCCGACGTGCTGGTGGCGCGGGAGACGGCGTTTCCGTTCGGGCTGATCGCCGCGGGCGGGCTCGCGATCGGCCTTCTCGCCGCGCTCGTCATGCCGCGGCGGCGCTACCGCGCCTGGGGCTGGCGGATGGACGAGGACGAGATCCGCATCCTCTCGGGCGTGATGATCAGGAGCGACACGGTGGTGCCGTTCGGCCGCGTCCAGCATATCGACGTGCTGCGCGGCCCGCTCCAGCGCGGCCTGGGTCTGGCCAGCCTCGTTCTCCATACGGCGGGAACGCGCAGCGCCGCCGTGCTGCTCCCCGGCCTCGAGGCCGGGGAGGCCGAGCGGATGCGCGACCATATACGCGGCAGGATTCGCGAGGAGCTCGCTTGAGCGGGGACGGCTCCCACGCGCCCGAAGCCGCGCCCGAAGCCGCGCCCGAAGCCGCGGTCGTCGCGGACCGGCGGCTGCATCCGACGACTTTGGTCAGCGGGACGCTGCGCGCCATTCCGAACGCGGCCGGCGGCATGGCGGCTTATGTTACGCTGATCCGGCGGGCCGAGGCGGTGCAGATCGTGTCGCTCGTCCTGCTCGGGCTCGCGCTCGCGGCATTGATCGCCTTTCTCACCTGGTACCGCTTCCGCTACGGCGTGGGCGAGCGGGAGATCGTGATTGAAAGCGGCGTGATCCGGCGGCGGCGGCGGGTCATCCCGTTCGAGCGGGTGCAGGACATCGCGATCGAGCGGCGCCTCCTCGCCCGCCTGTTCGGAACGGCGCACGTCCGGATCGAGACGGGAGGGTCCGCCAAGGACGAGGGGCATCTCGATTCCATCTCGCTCGGCGAGGCGGAGCGGCTGCGGGACCATATCCGGCACCGCGCGGGCGCGCCGGGAACAGAAGCGTCGGACGCCCGCGCGGAACCGGTCACGGCCGAAAGCGAGCCCGTGCTGTTCGCGATGGGCTTCGGCCGCGTCCTCCTGTTCGGAACGTTCAACTTCTCGCTCGTCTTCGTCGCCGCGATCTTCCTGGTTGTGCAGAATGCGGAGGAGTGGGGCTTCTTCGATCCCTACGATGCGGCACCGGGGGTGGTGGAGCGGCTCGGCGAGCGCTGGATCGCGGCGGCCTTGCTCCTCGCGCTCGCGGTGGTCGCGCTCGGATTCCTGGCCGGGATCGTGCGCACGCTCGCGCGGGACTTCGGATTTCGGCTGACCCGCGCGCCGAGCGGCCTCAGGCGCAGGCGCGGGCTGCTGACGCTTTCGGAAGCGGTAATCCCGATTCGCAAGATACAGCTCGCCATCGTCTCCAGCGGGATCGTGATGCGGGTGCTCGGCTGGCAGCGGCTCGATTTCCAGACGCTGGGCGCGGACCCGAAGGAGCGCGGCGCCCAGGCCGCGGCGCCGTTCGCGCGTCCCGACGAGGTGCGCCCGATCCTTGCCGAGACCGGCTTTCCGGACGAGCGCGCGGCGGGGGAATGGCGGCGCGGGCCGGCTCGCTCGCTCGTCCGGCGCGGCGCGGCGCCGCTCGCGCTCGCGCTCGCCGCCGCGGCCGCCGCGTGGCGGATCGAGCCGCTGGCCGGGATCGCGGCGGCTTTTTTCCTGTTGCTCGCCCTGTTCGCGCCGCTGCGCTGGCGCCGGCACCGCCATGCGCTGGGCGAAGGGGCGCTGTTCGTCCGGGGCGGCCTCCTGACGCACCGGATGAAGGTCATGCCCTATGAGCGGGCGCAGTCGATCTCGGTGACGCAGGGGCCGGTGCAGCGCCGGCTCCGCCTCGCCTCCGTCCGGATCGACACGGCCGGCGCGCCGGCGGCCGGCGGGCTCGTGGTGCAGGATCTGGAGCCGCGGGACGCGGCGGCACTGGCCGACCGGCTCCTCGAGCTGTTTCGCGAACGGCGCGCCGATGCGCGGGCACGGCCCGGCGCGCGGCCGGAACGGGCAGGCGCGCGGGCCGTTGAAGCGCCGTCCAGTAAAACAGGAGTTTGAGTGATGGCCATTGAGGGCAATGACGGCAATGTCGGCTTCCAGTCGGAAAGCGGCAATATCGACTTCCAGCCGGAGACCGGCGCCCAGCAGCAGCAGGCGGGGATCACCGAGCGCATCGGCGAGGCCGCGCAGGCGGTGAACTGGGGCAAGGTCGGCGTCGGCGTCGGCGCGGCCGCCGCGGTCGCGGGCGCCGCCTATGCGGCGAGCAAGCTCGTCGGGCGCGGCGAAAGCGGGACTTCGGGCGAGACCCGCAGCCAGGACCGGAACCGGGACGATGCCTCCGGCGGCGGCAGCGGCCGGAGCTGAGTTCCGCGAGCTTCTGACATAAGTAAGGGCCGGCGCGGGAGCAGCTTTCCGCGCCGGCTTTTTGTTGCCCGAAATCAACGCCGTCCCGGAACCGTCACGATCAGGCAATAAGTCGGACAATTCACTTGTCTCTTTCGAACCTGCGGAGATATAGCTTCCGCCCGAGAGCCCGTCCGAGCGGGTCCGGGAACAGGGAAAAAGGGGAGGGCCCGAGATGCGCCTGAAGACACTCGTTCTGTCGACATCGTCGATCGCCGCGCTTGCGTTCGCGGCCACGCCCGCCGCCGCGCAGACGGCCGCGACCGAGCAGCCCGCCGACACCGCGGAAGCGCAGGAAGCGCCGCAGGACAGCGAAGCGCCGGTCGATCCCGGCGCGGAGGGCGCGGAAGGCGAGGCGATCGTCGTCACCGGCCTTCGCGCGTCGCTCCGCTCCTCGCAGAACATCAAGCGCAATTCGGAGCAGATCGTCGACTCGATCGTCGCCGAGGATATCGGCAAGCTCCCCGATCTCGCCGTTTCCGAAACCGCCGCCCGCATACCGGGCGTCCAGGTCATCCGGCGCGGCGGCGAAGCGGATACCGTCCTCGTCCGCGGTCTTCCCGATTTCGCGACCACGTATAACGGCCGGGAGATCTTCACGGCCGAGACTCGCGTCGTGGCGCTGCAGGACTTCCCCTCGGCGAACATCGCCGCGCTGGAGGTGTTCAAGACCTCGACGGCGAACCTCGTCGAGGCCGGACTCGCCGGCCTCGTCAACGTGCGCTCGCGGCGCCCGTTCGACTTTCGCGGCCTCGAAGTCGCGGGTACGGTCTATGCGCTCTACACCCGCCAGGCCGGGGAACTCACGCCCAACGGCAACTTCCTCGTCAGCAATCGCTGGGACGCCGGCGGCGGCGAGATCGGCGCGCTCCTGAACGTCTCCTACACCGAGCTCCAATATCTCGATTCCGAGCCGTCCAACACGGACTTCATCGCCGGCGGGCCGAACGGCAGCCGCTTTCCGGACATCCAGCGCCTCTTCTACCGCAGCGGCAACCGCGTTCGCCCGTCGGTCAACGGCGCCGTGCAATGGCGGCCGTCGCCGGGCGTGGAAATCTACGCCGAGGGCCTTTACCAGGGCTTCCGCAACAAGGTTTCGGACCGGCTGCTGAGCGTGCCGCTGTGGGGCGGCTCGCAATATACCGACCTCGTCTTCCGCAACGGGACCGACCTTCTCCAGAGTGGCCGCGTCGTCGATCCGTTCCGTCCGGACGGCTTCCAGGGCGGTACGTTCAACAAGACCGACACGTATCAGATCGCGGTCGGCGGCAGCTGGGACTCGGGGCCGCTGCGGCTTTCGGCCGACGTCGCGCGCACCGACAGCACCTTTACGGGGTCCACCGAGAGCGTCGACTTCCGCTTCGCCAACCGCCAGACCGTCATCTTCAACAACGGCCTGCCGAACGGCGAAGGCGGCGGACCCGAATTCTCGTTCGAGAATTTCGACGCCAGCAATCCCGCCAACTACCTGTTCCAGGGCTTCTACGAAGAAGCGCAGGAAGCGAGCGGCGACGATTGGCAGGCCCGGCTCGACGCCGAATATGAAACCGGCATGACCTTCCTTCCCAAGTTCGAGGCCGGCGTCCGCTTCAGCGACCGCGACGCGCACCGCGAGTTCGGCAACCGCTTCGCCGGGTTCGACAATCAGGCGATCCCGATCAGCTCGGTGCCGCTCGACTACCAGCTTTTCCGCTCCGGCTTCCGCGGTTCGAACCTGCAGGACGGTTTCCGCACCTTCCTGTCGCCGACCTATTCCAGCATCCGCGAGAATCGCGGCGCGCTGCGCGGCTTCGTGAACAGCCTGCCGCCGCGCGACGGCCGCAGCTTCGGCGTGTTCGACGCCAACGCCCCGGCGCCCGATCCGCTGCAGACCTACGACGCCAGCGAGCGCACGCTGGCGGGCTATGCGCAGGTCCGCTTCGAGTTCGGCGAAACCGTCGACGGCGTCATCGGCATGCGCGCCGTGCGCACGCGCACGCAGCTTTCCGGCACGTCGCGCGTCGGCCAGGCCGATCCGGACGGACCGCAGGGCCCGCTTCCGACGCCGCCTTCGGTCCTCACCCCGGTGTCGCTGTCGAACAGCTATACGGACTGGCTTCCGAACGCGAGCATCCGCATCCGCGCGACGCCGGAGGTGCAGGTCCGCTTCTCGGCCTCGCAGACGCGCACCCGCCCGACCTTCGGGCAGCTCAACCCGTCGGCGACGCTGGGCTCTCCGCCCTCCAACTGTCCGCCCTCGGGCAATCCGTTCGCCTGTGCGCGGGAGGGCGGCGGCGGCAATCCGTTCCTGAGGCCGTTCACGTCGAACAATTACGATGCGTCCGTCGAATATTATTTCTCCCGCACCGGCTTCGCGTCCGTCGCCCTCTTCCACCGCGATCTCAACGGCTTCATCCAGAACCAGACGATCGAGCGGATCGACCCCCAGCTGGGGCCGATCCGCATCACGGGACCGGTCAACACCGGACGCGGGCGGATCAGCGGCTTCGAAGCGCAGGTGTCCACCTTCTTCGATTTCCTGCCCGGCTTCCTGAGCGGGTTCGGAGCGCAGGCCAACGTCACCCATGTCGATGCGAAGACCGGCTTTCCGGACGGACAGGGTGAGTTCACGCTGGACCGGATCTTCGGCGTCGCACGCTGGACCTACAATCTCGTCGGCATGTACGAGCGCGGCGGGCTCTCGGTCCGGATGTCCTACAACCAGCGCGGCAGCGCGCTTGAGCGGCGCGACGTTCGCGGCAATCCGGCCAATCCGAGCGACATCTATATGGAAACGTCGCACCCGGCCGGCAGGCTCGACCTGTCGACCAACTATCGGTTCAACGACAACCTCACCGTCTTCTTCGATTGGACGAACATCCTCAACGATCCCTTCCGGCAGGACCTGAGTTCGGCCCGCGACGGGGCGGCGAGGGCGGAATATACCCGCTTCTTCCGCATCGAGGAGACGACCTACTCGCTCGGCCTGCGCTTCCGCCTCTGAACCGGCGGGCAGGAGAAAGGGGCCGGCCGGCGCGCGCCGCCGCCGGCCCTTTTTCTTGACGGGGCCCCTCCCGGTCATGCAGCCTTAGGGGCGATGGAGCAGCATGAGCGAGCCTGACCGGCGCAAGCAGCGGGTCGTCATCCTGGGCGGCGGCACGGCGGGCTGGATGACGGCCGCCGCGCTCGTCAGGATGCTGCCGCACGCCGCGGACGTCCACCTCGTCGAATCCGCCGAGATCGGCATCGTCGGCGTCGGCGAGGCGACGCTTCCGCACCTTCGCACCTTCGTCGCGACCCTCGGCCTCGACGAAGCCGACTTCATGCGGGCGACTCACGCCACCTTCAAGCTGGGCATCGATTTCCGCGACTTCGGCGCGGTGGGCACCAGCTACATCCACCCGTTCGGATCCTTCGGCACCGAGCAGAACGGCGTTCATTTCCACCATTATTGGCGCCGGCTCGCCGAAACGCGGCCGGACGAGGACATCTTCCAATATTCGATCTGCAACGCGATGGCGGCCCAAAACCGCTTCGCGCCGCCGAGCGCCGACACCAATTCGATGCTCTCCACCTACAGCTATGCCTACCAGTTCGACGCGACCTTGTTCGGGCCGTACCTGCGCGATTATTCGCTCGCCCGCGGCGCGCGGCGCACCGAAGGGAGGGTCGTCGAGGTCGAGCAGGATCCGGAGACGGGCGACGTCCGCGCGCTCCGGATGGAGAGCGGCGCGCGGATCGAGGGCGATCTCTTCGTCGACTGCTCCGGCTTTATCAGCCTGCTGCTCGGCAGGACGCTCGGCGAGGATTGGGAGGATTGGTCGCACTGGCTGCCCTGCGACCGCGCCGTCGCCATGCCCTGCGAGTCGCCCCCGGGCCCGATCGAGCCGTACACCAGGGCCACGGCGATGAAGGCGGGGTGGCGCTGGCGCATTCCGCTCCAGCACCGGGTGGGGAACGGCTACGTCTATTCGTCGAGCCATATCTCGGACGACGAGGCGGCCGACGCGCTCGTCGCCGCTGTGGAGGCGAAGCCGATGGCCGATCCGCGGCTGCTGCGCTTCAAGGCGGGACGGCGCAAGAAGAGCTGGTCGAAGAACGTCGTCGCGGTCGGGCTCGCCTCGGGCTTTCTCGAGCCGCTCGAATCGACGAGCATCTATCTGGCCCAGGGCGCGATCACCCAGCTCGTCGAGCTGTTCCCGGCGGGCGGGCGGATCGAGGACGCGGACCGGCAGGAGTTCAACCGGACGGTGGACCTCGAATATGACCGCATCCGCGACTTCCTGATCCTTCATTACCACGCCACCACGCGCACCGATTCCAGCTTCTGGAACCATGTCCGCACGATGGAGGTGCCCGGGAGCCTGCGCGAAAAGATGGAGCTTTGGCGCCGCTCGGGGCGAGTGGCGAAATATACGCAGGGGCTGTTCCTGGAGCCGAGCTGGATCGCGGTCTATGTCGGCCAGGGCATCGTCCCCCAAGGCTGGGACGAGCGCGCCGATCTCCCGGACGAAGCGGCGCTGGCGCGGGCGATGGCGACGCTCAAGGGGCAGATTGCGGGCGCGGTCGAAAAGATGCCCGATCACGGCGCCTTCATCGCCGGGCGCAACGCAGCGATCGCCCGGTGACGGCAGCGCAGCGGGACAAGACGATCCGATCGGTCTGCGTCGCGGGCGGCGGGGTCGTCGGCCTGTCGGCGGCGCTCGCCTTTGCCCGCGCGCTTCCCAAGGCGCGTGTGACGGCGGTCGCGCTTCCCGCCGATCCGGCGGCGCTCGCCGACCGGCTCCCCTCGACTCAGCCGGCCGTCGGGCGCTTCCACGCCGCCATCGGTGTGGACGAGCTCGAACTCGTCCGCGCGAGAATCGCGACCCACCGGCTGGCGACCCGCTTCGAAGGCTGGGGGACGGGGGGCGAGCCCTGGCACCATGCGCTTGGCGGGCCGGGCGCGTCCGTCGGAGACAGCCAATTCTACAAGGCCTGGGCCAAGGCGCGCCTTGCCGGACGGGCCGCGCCGTACGACCGGCACATCGCCGCCGCGATCCTCGCCGCCGAGGAGAAGTTCGTCCACCCGGATGCGCGGCCTGGCTCGCCGCTCGGCACGTACCTGTATGCGCTCCGCCTCGATCCGGAGCCCTATCGCGCGCGGCTCGAAGCGGGCTGCGACAGGCACGGGATCGAGCGGACGCCGGGCGCTTACGCCGGCGCCGAGCGGCGCGAGGACGGCGGCGTCGTCGCCCTGCTGCTGGCGGACGGGAGGAGGATGGAGGCGGACCTGTTCCTCGACTGCGCCGGGCCGTCCGCGCCCCTGCTGAGCGCGATGGGCGCGCAATTCGAGGATTGGAGCCGCTGGCTTCCGGCGGACCGCCTGCTGTTCGGGGAAGAGAAGGGCACCGGCACGAGCCCGGTGGACGCGGTCGCCGCGCATCCCGACGGCTGGCGCTGGACGGCGCCGCTCGAGGAGAGGGCGCTTACGGGGTTCGCTTTTTCCTCCGCGGTGGCGGACGAGGCGCGGGCGCGGGCCGCCTTTCCCGGCGGCGGCGAGGCGGCGGCGATCCGGCCCGGGCGGCGGCCGGCGCCCTGGGTGCGCAACGTGCTCGCGCTGGGCGACGCGTCGGTTTCGGTCGATCCTCTGGAGGGGACGAACCTCCACCTCGCCCAGTCCGCGATCCTGCGCGCGCTGGAGCTGCTGCCCGGCCGGGACTGCCATGCGCTGGAGCTCGCCGAATATAACCGGCGGACCGAATGGGAAACGCTGCGGGTGCGCGACTTCATCGCGCTTCATTACCTGCGCTCGGGCCGCGGCGACGGGCCGTTCTGGGCGCCCCTTGCGGGGCGCGAGCCGCCCGAGACGCTGGCGCTGACTCTGGAGCAATGGGAGCGGCGCGGGCGCCTGCCCTTCTTCGAGGAGGAGACGTTCGACAAGGAGAGCTGGGCGGCGGTGCTGTTCGGCCTCGGCATCATGCCCCGCCACGTCGATCCCGTCGCCGAAGGGGTGGCGCTGGAGCAGGGCGCGGCGGCGATCGCCGGGCATGCGGAGCGGCTGGCGGCGCTCCCGGCGCGGCTTCCATCCTATGCGGATTATCTGGAGAGCATGCGCAAGGCGCCGGGGCCGCAAGCGCGCCGCTGATTCATCGCGTCATTGCGAGGAGCGAAGCGACGCGGCAATCCAGTGGGCGCTGGAGCCTTGCACCGCCGCCGACTGGATTGCTTCGCTCCGCTCGCAATGACGGCGGTGTGTTCGGGACTGCCGAGCGTCGATTAGTTCGCCGCCGGCGCTGTCGCCGGTTTGGGCCTGAGCGCCGTCATGCGTTCCGCCGCCGGCGCGATCGGCGGGAGCGCGCTCGCCGGGCGGTCCAGGTAGAAATAGGCGACGGCCGCGACGTCGTCGGAGCGGTAGAAATTGGTGTGCCCGTCGGGGAGGGACGGGTCGGAAAGCGGGACCTGCGGCCGGCGGGTGAGGAGCTGCTGGAAATTGTTGCGCGAGCCCGGGTCGATGGTGACCGGGATGAGCGGGGCGCCGGCGCGCTGGAGGTCGAGGACGACGTTCTTCCGCGCGCCGCCGATCTGCTGGAGCGTCACTTCAATGCCCTGGTGGAAGAACACCGGATCGGGGATGTGCCAGCGGTAGAAGGTCCAGCGGCCGCCGGCTTCCCAGCTCGCGACGGGCGCGCCCTGGTAGCGGTTGATGTAGGCGCCCTGGCCCCAGGCGGTGCCTATGTAATCCTCGGCGCCGGTGCCGATCAGGGTCGGGTGGGCGCGGTCGCCGTCGAGGAACATCTTCACTTCGCCCTCGCCCCACCAGGTGTCGCGGTAGACGGGGTTGGTGAGCACGGTGACGCTGGCGCCGAGGAAGCGGCCGCGCCCCGCGATGCGGGGGAGGATTCGGAAGTCGCGGCCGAGCGCGGTGGCGCGGTCG
The DNA here is from genome assembly GCA_035645215.1 of Allosphingosinicella sp. Classification (GTDB taxonomy): domain Bacteria; phylum Pseudomonadota; class Alphaproteobacteria; order Sphingomonadales; family Sphingomonadaceae; genus Allosphingosinicella. The sequence goes on along the minus strand of DASQND010000099.1, from coordinate 14,867 downwards.
CGGCTCCACCATGCGTGGAAATAGAGGGCGTCGGCGGGCTGCGAACGAAGGGCACGGTAGTTGACGTCGTAGAAGATGAGGTTGACCGGGCGGCCGCTCTCGTTGGTGACGACGATGCGGGCGCCGCGGCGGAAGGGCATGGGGATATAGGAGACGAAGCTGCGGCCTTCCGGGCTGGCGAGGAGGGCGGTCTCCATCGCCAGCATCTCGGACGCGCCGTGAAGGAAGAAGTCGCCGAGCGGGGCGGAGACGGCGGGCGTGGCGGAGCCGTCCCAGAAAATCTCGAATTTGAGGCCGCGCAGGGCCTCGGCGGAGCGGTCCTCGATCGTCATCCAGATGCGGTCGATCGTGCCGGCGCCCTGGATGTCGGCGAGCACATGGCGGCCGCCGACGGGGATGGTTTCGAAGGCGTGGCCCTTGGCGCCCTGGTTCTCGCGCCCGCCGGCCCCCCTCGCGCCGGTCGGGTTCTCCGGGCTGATCCAGCGGGTCTGTTCGTCCGCGCGATACTGGTAGAGCGGGGCTGGATCGGCGGGCTGGGCGGCGGCGGGGGCGGCGAAGGCGAGGATGGCGCCCGCGAGGAGCAGCCCGCGGATCACTGCGCGGGCCGGCCGATCACCGGCGCGTCGCCGTTCCATTCGATGGGCGCGATGTGCATGAAGCGCTCGTCCCGGTCCGGGCGGCAGCCTCGCTTCGCCGACCAGGCGTGGAAGACCATGTAGTGGCGCCCGTTCGCTTCGAAGATCGCCGGGTGGCCGGGGCCGCTCAGGCAATCGGGCCGCTGGCGGCTGGCGAGGATCGGGTTTTCCGGCGCGTCCGTGCAGGGGCCGAGCGGCCCGGTGCAGCGGGCATAGCCGGTCGCATATTGGGAGAGGCGCTGGCGCGGCTGCCAGGCATAATCGTTGGCCGAGAAGAAGAGGTAATAGCCCGCGCCCCGGCGGACCATGAAGGGCGCTTCGGAGATGCGGCCCTCCCAGGGCGTGTCGTTGCGCGCGATGGGGACCGCCTCGCCCTGGAGCGAGAGGCCGTCGTCGGCAAGGCGCTGGGCCCAGATCTGGGTGGGCCGGTTGATCGCGTTGCCGTCATTCTTGAAATAGAAATAGAGCTTGCCGTCCGTATCGCGGAACGGGCTCGCGTCGATCGTGCCGCCCAGGGCGTGCTGGCAGACGAGCGGTTCGGCGCCCTGCGGCACGAAGGGCCCGCGCGGGTCCGCGGCGGTGGCGGCGCCGACGCACTGGCGGCCCGACGCACGGTGGTGGGCGCTGAAATAGAGGACGTAGCGGTTGCCGATGCGCATCACTTCGGGCGCCCAGGTGCGGCCGCGCTGGGCCCAGGCGGGGAGCGTCGGGAGCGCGTCGTGGAATCGGTCCGGATCGCCCGGGACTGCCATCAAATTCCAGGTGACGAGGTCGCTCGAAAAAGCGACGGGCACGTTGGCGCGGTCGCCATGCGCGTTGGTCGCATACGCAAGGTAGCGGTTGCCGACGGCGAGGACGAAGGGGTCGGCGAAATTGGTGCGCAATACCGGGCCGGAGAAGCTCGGCGCGGCCGCGGGTTGCTGCGCTGCGGCTGGAAACGCGGCCGCGGCGGCGAGGAGAGCGAGGAAGCGGCGGATCATATGCGAGTGTCCCTTGCCGTTGTTGCTCCGGCCCCCGCGCGACATTAGGTCCTTGGCCACGCGCCGGTCAATCGCGAGAGGATTTTTAGCATGCCCGTCGAGAGAGAGACGTTCGGGACGCTGCCGGACGGGCGGGCGGTGGAAGCGGTGACGCTTTCGAACGGGCGCGGGCTCGAGGCGCGGGTGATCGCCTGGGGCGCGGCGCTGCAGTCGCTGCTCGTGCCGGACCGGGAGGGCGCGCTTGCCGACGTGACGCTCGGCTATGCGAGCCTCCAAGGCTATCTCGAAGGCAGGGAATATTTCGGCTGCACGGTCGGGCGGGTTGCGAACCGGATCGCGCTCGGGCGCTTCGAGCTTGACGGGAGGACGTACCAGATTCCGGTCAACAACGGCGCGAACGCGCTGCACGGCGGGACGGTGGGGTTCGACAAGGTGCTGTGGGAGGTGGCCGAGGTTGGCGAGCGTCATGTGACCCTCCGCTACGTGTCCCCCGACGGGGAGATGGGCTATCCCGGCACGCTGACCGCCGAGGCGACCTACAGCGTCGATGCGCACGAGGATGTCCTGCGCCTCGACTACCGCGCCACCACGGACGCGGCGACGGTCTGCAACCTCTCGCACCACGCCTATTGGAACCTCGCGGGGGAGGGCGGCGCGCGCGGCGTGACGGAGCATCTCCTCACCATCCCCGCCGACCACTTCACGCCGACCGACGAAGGCGCGATCCCAACGGGGGAGTTGCGCGCGGTGGAGGGCACGCCGTTCGACTTTCGCAGGGCCACGCCGATCGGCGCGCGCGTTCGCGACGCTTCGGACGCGCAGATCCGCTTCGGCAAGGGCTACGACCACAATTGGGCGGTCGCGCGCGACGTGGCGGCGGCGCCGCGGCTCCTCGCGCGGCTGGAGGATCCGGTCTCCGGGCGCCGGCTGGAGATTGTGTCGAACCAGCCGGGCCTGCAATTCTATTCCGGCAATTTCCTGGACGCCTCGCGCATCGGCAAGGCGGGCGCGCTCTACCGGATGGGCGACGGCATCGCGCTCGAGCCGCAGAAGTTTCCGGACACGCCGAACCGCCCGGAATTCGGCTCGGTGCGCCTCGATCCCGGCGAGGTTTACGAGAACAGGATCGAGTACCGCTTTTCGGCGGCCGGCTAGGCGCTCCGCTCGGCGTCGTCGATCAGGACCATGACGTCGCCGATGATCGCCGCCATCGCGGCCTGCGCCATGCCGGCGTCGCCCGAGTCGATGGCGTCGAGCACGTCCTTGTGGGCGGGGAGGCTCGCGGTGCGGCCCTTGAAGCGGTTGGTGAACTGGATCGAGGTCCTGAGCGCCGTTTCCACCACGTCGCGAAACTGCATGTAGAATGGGTTGGCCGACGCGTTCAGCACGGCGATGTGGAAGTCGATGTCGGCGTCGAGCGGATCGCCTTCGCCCGCTTCGGCGGCTTCCATCCGCGCAAAGCCGTCGGCGATGGCGGCGATGCGTTCGCGGTCCTGGCCGCGGGCAGCGAGGGCGGCGGCGGCGGGCTCGATCGCGACTCGAAGCTCGCTGAACTGGCGCAGCAAGGTGAGCGAGAATTTGCGCTCGAGGAGCCAGCGCAGGACGTCCGGGTCGAACAGGTTCCACTGGCGCTGCGGCTGGACGGTGGTGCCCTTGCGCGGGCGGGCGGTGAGCAGGCCCTTGGCGGTCAGCATCTTCACCGCTTCGCGCGTGACGGAGCGGCTGACGCCATGCTCCTTGGCGAGATCGGCTTCGGTCGGGAAGGCGCGATCGTCGTACCAGCCGGTGACGATGGCGCGGCCGACCTCGTCGAGCATGGCGTAGGTGAGGTTGCGGCCGACGGCGCCGTTCTGGCGGCTCGAATCCGTGCGCTCGACCTCCAGTGCCATGACATCATCCCCGATTACGCCGACTTAAGCGGCCCACCTTAGTTGGGTTCACGCTCCGCGCAACGGTGTCACCAATGGTGAGGCGTGGACATGCGGCGGGCCGGCGTGCCATTCACCCTCGCCACGGGAGCATGAGAGCATGGCGACGATCAGGCGCGCGTCGATCGTCGGCGAGCGCGCCCCCATCTTCTGGACGGGCTGCGCGATGATCGCGGCGGGCGTGCTGCTGCACCTCCCGATGCTCGCCATGGCGCACGAAATGGGCAACCACCTCGCCGGCATGGAGATGGACGCCGGCATGTGGGCGGGCATGGCCCTGATCTTCGCCGGGGTGCCGCTCGCCATCTTCGGCGCGCTGCCCGGGCACCGCGCGCCGCACGGGGCGGACGCGGGGACGAGCTACGAAGCGCCGGATTCGACGCCGCTCAATCGCTGGCACGCGGGCGTGCTGCTGGTCCTCATCCTCGGCCTCATCATCGACGTCATGAAGCCGGCGACATTGGGCTTCGTGCTTCCGGGCCTCGCCGCGGAATACGGGATCGCGCGCTCCACCGCCGCGTTCCTGCCGTTCGTGGCTTTGGTAGGGACGACGGTCGGCTCGTTCGTCTGGGGCTGGCTCGCGGACATTTACGGGAGGCGGGTCTCGATCCTCCTTTCCACCATCCTGTTCGTCGCGACCTCCATCTGCGGCGCGATGCCGAGCTTCGAGCTGAACCTCCTCATGTGCTTCCTGATGGGCGCGTCGGCGGGGGGCATGCTTCCAGTCGTCTACACCCTGCTCGCCGAAGTGATGCCGCCGCGGCACCGCTCCTGGGTGCTGGTGCTGGTCGGCGGGACGGGCCTCGTCGGCGGCTATCTGGCGGCAAGCCTCGCGGCGAACGCGTTCGAGCCGGCGTTCGGCTGGCGGAGTCTCTGGCTGCAGGGCTTTCCGACCGGGCTCATCCTCCTCGCCCTAGCGCGGCTCATTCCAGAGTCACCGCGCTTCCTCGCCGAGCAGGGGCGGCACGGGGAGCTGGACGAGATGCGCTGGAAGTTCGGCATCGAGCCGCGGCCTCGCCAGCCCGTGCCTTCGGACGCGGAAATCACGCAGCAGCGGCATGGGCGGCTGACACTGGCCCTCGTCATCTCCGCGCTCGCCTGGAGCTTCGTCAATTTCGGGCTTCTGCTCTGGCTGCCGTCCGACCTCCAGGCGCGCGGCTACAGCTCGAGCCTCGCCAGCGGCATCATCGCGAGCTCGGCTTTGGTCGCGCTTCCGACGATCATGATCGCCGCCTGGCTCTACAGCCGCTGGTCGAGCAAGTGGACGTTCGTGGGGACGATCGCGATCACCTTCGCAGGCCTCGTCGGCGCGCTGCTCCCGGCGCACATCCTGTCCTGGCCGCCCTTGCTCATCGCCGTCATCGCGATGCTGATCGTCGGCACCAACGGCATGATCGCGGTGCTTCTCCCCTATGCGGCGGAGAATTACCCGCTCGGCGTTCGCGGGCGGGCGACCGGGCTCGTCGCCGGGGCGAGCAAGTTCGGCGGCGTGGCGGTGCAGGCCTTCGCGCTGATCGGGCTGATCCCGACCCTTGCCGGCGCCGCCTTGGCGCTGCTCGTGCCGATGGGCGCGGCGGCGGGGCTCGTCGCCTGGGCGGGGCGCGAGACACGCGGGCGAAGCCTTCGCGAGCTGGAGGCGCACGGATGACGATCCGCGTCGGGCTCCTCGGCCGCGGCATGGCCGGAACGGTGTTCCACGCGCCGCTGATCCGCGCGGTGCGCGAACTCGAGCTTGCCGCCATGGCCGGCTCGGCCGAGACGGCGGCGGTGATCGCGGACCCGGCGATCGACTTGGTGGTGATCGCGACGCCGAACCTCAGCCACTTCCCGCTGGCCCGCGCGGCGCTGGAAGCCGGCAAGCATGTCGTGATCGACAAGCCTTTTACCGTCACCACCCAGGAGGCGGACGAGCTCATCGCGCTCGCCGCCGCGCACGGGCGGATGCTGACGGTGTTCCACAACCGCCGCTGGGACGGCGATTTCCTGACGGTGCAGGCGCTTCTGGAAAGCGGCCGGCTCGGCGAGACGATGCTGTTCGAAGCGCATTGGGACCGGCACCGCGCGTCCATCGAGCCGGGCTGGCGCGAGGAAGCGGCGGAGGGCGCGGGGCTTCTCTATGACCTCGGCCCGCATCTGATCGACCAAGCCCTGCTCCTGTTCGGCGCGCCCGATGCGCTGAGCGCCGACATCGCCGTGCAGCGGGAAGGCGCGGCGGTCGACGACTACTGGTCGATGACGCTGCACTACGGCACGCGGCGGGTGACGCTGTCCTCCGCGATGCTGGTGGCGGCGCCGAGGCCGCGCTTCGCGCTGCACGGGACGGACGGAAGCTTCGTCAAATACGGGCTCGACACGCAGGAAGCGGCGCTTCGGGCGGGGCGGGGGCCGGGCGATACCGGCTTCGGCCAGTCGAGCGAGGATGGCATGCTGACGACGCCCGACGGCGTCACCATCAAGATTCCGACGGCGCGCGGAAATTATGCCGAGTTCTACCGCGCCGTCGCGGCTTCGATCGCAGAGGGCGCGCCGCCGCCGGTCGATCCCGCCGACGCGCGCGAGGGGCTGCGGCTCATCGCGCTCGCCAGGCAAAGCGCGGCGGAAGGCCGCACCCTTTCAATCGCGCCGCGCGAACCCAATTAGCGGCCAAGGAGACCGGCTTTGTTCAATGGAGAAATGTTCATCGGCCGCCGCGCCGTCCAGGGCAGCGAAGGTGAAACCCGCGCCGTCAATCCGGAGACCGGCGAAACGCTGGAGCCCGCCTACCGCGGCGCGACTCGCGCGCAGCTCGACGAGGCCTGCCGCCTCGCCGACGACGCCTTCGACGCGTACCGGAGCGCCGATCCGGAGCTTCGCGCCCGGCTTCTCGAAACCATCGCCCAGAACATCCTCGATCTCGGCGACACTTTGGTCGAGCGGGTGATGGCCGAGAGCGGCCTCCCGCGCATGCGGGTCGAAGGGGAACGCGGGCGGACGATGGGGCAGCTTCGTCTGTTCGCCGAGGTGGTGCGCGAGGGGCGCTATCTCGACGTCCGGATCGATCCCGCCATGCCCGACAGGAAGCCGGCGCCGCGGCCGGACATCCGATCGCGCCTGATCCCGCTCGGCCCCGTCGCCGTGTTCGGCGCGTCGAACTTCCCGCTCGCTTTCTCGGTCGCGGGCGGAGACACGGCGTCGGCGCTCGCGGCGGGCTGCCCGGTCGTCGCCAAGGCGCATCCCGCGCATCCCGGCACCTCCGAGCTGGTCGGCCGCGCCATCCGCGACGCGGTGGAAGCGGTGGGGCTGCCCGAGGGCGTGTTCTCGCTCCTCTTCGACAGCGGCTACGAGATCGGCCAGGCCCTGGTCGCCGATCCGCGGATCAAGGCGGTGGGCTTCACCGGATCGCAGCGCGGCGGCGTCGCGCTGATGAAGATCGCGGCGGAGCGGCCGGTGCCGATCCCCGTTTTTGCCGAGATGAGCTCGATAAACCCGGTGATCCTCTTCCGGGGCGCACTCGAGGAGCGTGGGGCCGAGATCGCCAGGGCCTTCATCGCCTCGCTGATGATGGGTTCGGGGCAGTTCTGCACCAACCCGGGCCTGATCCTCGCCGAGGAGGGGGAGGGGCTGGACCGCTTCGCCGCCGCCGCCGCCGTGGCGCTGAGGGAAACCGCCGCCGGCACTATGCTGACGCCCGGCATCCACCAGGCCTATTGCAGCGGCGTCGAAGCGCTTGCCGCCCACCCCATGGTCGAGACGCTCGCCCGCGGCAAAGCCGGGCACAATTACCAGGGCCAGGCGGGGCTGTTCGCGACTTCGGCAGACGCGTTCGTGGAAGACGAGCACCTCCGGGAGGAGATTTTCGGCTCCTCCTCGCTCATCGTGCGCTGCGCCGACGAGCCGGCGCTCGCCCGCGTGCTGAACGCGCTGGAAGGCCAGCTCACGGCGTCGCTGCACATGTCCGAAGCGGACCATGAGGACGCCCGGCGCCTGCTGCCTGTGCTTGAGAAGAAGGTCGGGCGCATTCTCGTCAACGGCTTCGGCACGGGCGTGGAGGTCAGCCATGCGATGGTCCACGGCGGGCCTTTTCCCTCCACGTCGGACGGGCGCTCGACATCGGTCGGCACGATGGCGATCACGCGCTTCCTGCGGCCGGTCGCCTACCAGGACCTGCCGGACGCGCTGCTTCCGGACGAGCTTCGCGACGCGAACCCGCGCGGGCTCGACCGGCTGGTGGACGGAAAGCCGGCGCTGGCGGGCGGGCGCTGAGATGGCCGCGGTGAGCGAGCCCCGGATCGTCTGGCCGGTCGAGGCGGAGCTTGGCGAAGGGCCAGTCTGGGCCGACGGCGCGCTCTGGTTCGTCGACATCAAGAAGCGGAAGATCCACCGCCTCCGGGGCGAGGAGCGGACGAGCTGGGACGCGCCCGAGCAGATCGGCTTCCTGCACCCGGCGGAAGGGGGCGGCTTCGTCGCGGGGCTAGCGAGCGGGCTCCATTTTTTCGATCCGGCGAGCGGCGCCTTTCGCCTCATCGCGGCGGTGGAGCCGGAGCTTCCCGGCAACCGCCTGAACGACGGCGCGGTCGATCCCTCCGGCCGCCTCTGGTTCGGGACGATGGACGATAAGGAAGAGGCGGCGACCGGGCGCTTCTACAGCTTCTATCGCGGCGCGCTTCGCGATCCCAGGCTGCCGCCGGTGGCGATCACCAACGGCCCGGCGCTCTCGCCGGACGGCCGCATCCTCTATTGGGTCGACACGCTCGGCCAGACCATCCACGCCTCAGACGTCTCCGAAGACGGCATCCTCGGCGAGCCGCGCCTCTTCGCGAAGCTCGGCGAGAAGGAGGGCTTCCCCGACGGGCCGGCGGTCGACTCGCAAGGCTGCGTCTGGATAGCGCTCTACTGGGGCTGGTCGGCACGGCGCTACTCGCCGGCGGGCGAGCTGCTCGAGACCGTCAAATTCCCGGTCTCCAACATCACCAAGATCGCGTTCGGCGGCGCGGACCTTCGCACGGTCTACGCGACCACGGCGCGGCAGGGAATCAGGCCCGACGGCTTCGCCAGGCAGCCTGACGCGGGCGCGCTCTTCGCCTTCCACGTAGAAGTGCCGGGCTTTCCCGCCCACCGCGTGGCACTCTGACCTAACGCGGCCTCAGACGTCGGGGAGGCGGATCTCGAAGGCGGTGCCGCCGGCCGCGAGCCGCTTCACGGTCAGCCGGCCGCCATGGGCGAGCGCGATCTGCCGGGCGAGCGTCAGGCCGATGCCGCCGCCGCCCTCCTTGGTCGTGTAGAAGGGGACGAACACCTCCTCCGCCCGGTCCTCCTCGATACCGGGTCCGTTGTCGCTCACCGTCAGGGTTGCTGAGCCGGAGGCGAGGCCGGAAGAAAGCCGGACGCGCGCGCCGGGGCGGCCCGCAACGGCTTCGGCGGCATTCTTGACGAGGTTCAGGACCGCCTGCTCCAGAAGCGCCGGATCCGCCTGCACGGCCTCCCTACCGGGCCCGGGCGTCGCGGCGAAGTCGATCCCGCGCCTGCGAAGGTCGGCGCCGACCAGGCCCTCCATCGCGGCGAGAAAGGCGGCGAGGTCGACCGGCTCCAGGCGCGGCGCGGGCAGGTCGACCACCGCTCGGTAGCGTTCGACGAAGCCGATCAGATGCTCGCTGCGCCGCTTGATCGTCGCCACCGCGCCCGCGACGCGCGGATCGTCGCCCGGCCCGCCCGTCAGCCGCGCGATGCTTTCCGAAAGCGAGGCGATGGGGGTCAGCGAGTTCATCATCTCGTGGGCGAGCACGCGCGTCATCATGTGCCAGGCGCCGACCTGCACGGCGTCGAGCTCGCCCGCCACCGCCTGCATCGAGACGAGGCGCCGCGCGCCCGTGCCGGGCATTGCGATCGACCCCACCCAGACCAGGAACGTGCGCCCGTCGCCGAGCGTGAGAAGCTGGCGCCCGCCCGGCGGCAGCGCCAGGATGGCGGCCGCCGCGTCTCCGCCGAGGCCCTTTATGTCCTCCAGCCGGCCGAGATCGAAGCCGGCAAGCGCGCGGCCCGCCCGGTTGGCGAAACGCACCCTTTTGTCCTCGTCTACGACGAAGAGCGCCACGGTCACCGCGTCGATGAGGGCGAGTGCTTCGTCGAGGCGGCGCGCGAGCGCGAGCGGCGGCGGCTCGGCGATGGCGGCACTGCGGCGACGGGGCGACAGGCGCCAGAGATCGAAGAGCGTCAGCGCGAGGGCAGAGGCCGCGATCAGCGCGCTCGCGTAGCGCTGCGCCGCCGCGAGGGTGACGAAGCCGCCTACCAGCACCGCGGCGAGGAGGAGCCGCCAGCCCGCGGCGGACACCAGAGCCGGCAGGTCGCGGGGCTCAGCTACCCTGGAGGCCATGCTTCTCGATCTTGCGGTAGAGCGCCGGCCGGCTCAGCCCCAGCGCCAGCGCCGCCTGGGCGATATTGCCCTTGTGCCGCTGCAGCGCCTGCGCGACCGCGCGCTTCTCCATCTCGTCGAGCGGCAGCGGAGTGCGCGCCGCCTTGGTGCGCGCCGCCGCCGCCGCGACCGCCGCGACCAGCGTGTCGTTCCGCCACGGCTTGAGCAGGAAGTCGTCGGCGCCGCGCTTCAAGCCCTCCACCGCCAGCGCGACGGCACCGTAGGCGGTCATCAGCACCACGCTGAGCGTCGGGTCCGCCGCCTTGATCGCGGCGAGCGCTTCGAAGCCTTCGCCGCCGCTCCTCTGCCCCGCAACGAAATTCATGTCGAGGAGCACGCAGTCGAACCGCGCCGCCGTGAGCGCGGGCGCGATGGCCTCCGGCGACTGGCCGGTCACCACCCGCGCCGCGTGGCCGGCGAGCGCGAGCTCGGCCGCCTGCAGGACGTCCCGGTCGTCGTCGAGGACCAATATGGCTCCGAGCCGCTCCATGGCCGCATCCTAGGGGGGCGGGGGCAAGGCGCAAGGCCGTCCGCATCCGGACACATGAGCCGCCACCGCCCCGCGCCGCTGGTGCCAAAGCGCTGCACCCGCACGTTTTTTTCTGGAGTGCCGCCGGGTTATCATCGCGCCATGATCGAGCTTCAGAACATCTCCAAAATCTATCGCACGGCCGAAGTCGAGACTCACGCGCTCGCCGAGGTGTCGCTGGGCATCGCTGAGGGCGAGTTCGTCGCGGTCATGGGCCCGTCCGGCTGCGGCAAATCGAGCCTGCTCAACATCCTCGGCTTCCTCGACCGGCCGAGCGGCGGCACCTACCGATTGCTCGGCGAGGAGGCCGGCGCCCTCTCCGACGCGGGACTGACGCGGTTGAGGCGGCGGCACATCGGCTTCGTCTTCCAGAGCTTCAACCTGATCGACGATCTGACCGTCGCCGAGAATGTCGAAGTGTCGCTGCTCTACCGGAAAGGCGCGGGCGGGCGCGGGCGGGTCGGCGAAGTGCTGGAGCGGGTCGGCATCGGCCACCGCGCCGGGCATCGTCCGCAGCAGCTTTCCGGCGGCCAGCAGCAGCGCGTCGCCATCGCCCGCGCGCTCGCCGCCGATCCGGCGCTGATCCTCGCCGACGAGCCGACCGGCAATCTCGACAGCGCGAACGGAGAAGCCGTGATGGACATCCTCCAGTCAGTGGCGCGGTCGGGGACTACCGTCGTCATGGTCACGCACTCGCCCCACCACGCCGCCGCGGCAGACCGCACGATCGCCATGCTCGACGGCCGCATCGCCGCGGAGACCCGGCTGTGAGCGGGGGGCTGGGCCGGGCGCGGACGTTGCGCCACCACTTCATCGCCTATGTCCGCGGCCTCCAGGCGACGAAGCTCCTCTCCGCCATCGCCGTCTTCGGCCTCGCCGTCGGCCTCGCCGGCGCCATCCTGATGGGACTCGTCGCGCGCAATGCGCTTGGCTTCAACGGCTTCGTGCCGGATCATGAGCGCATCCACCTCGGCCTGTCGGTGCTGAGCGGCCCGGGCATGCCGCCCAACGTCGCGGAGATCACCAACCTCCGCGCCGCCGCCATGATCGAGGCGAACGTCGCCGATGTGGAGGCGGCGGTGCGGCTCGTCGAGGCGCCCGTGGAACTGCGCCGCGGTAACCGGGCAATCAACGTCCCCATCTACTGGATCGATCCGGACGCCTTCGAAGTGCTGCGGCTGCCCGTGCTGAGCGGCGACCCTCGAACCGCGCTGCGCCGCCCGGAGGGGCTGGTCATGACCGCAAGCGCGGCAATGCGCTTTTTCGGAAGCACGGGCCTCGGGCAGCGCATCGCCGTCGCCGGGCAGCCGATGGAGCTTCGCGCCGTGATCCGGGACTTGCCGGCCGGCCGCACTGACCTTGTGAGCGGCGTCTTCGCCTCCGGCCTCGCCGCCGGCTCGCCGCTCGCCGGCACCGCGACGGAGAATCCGGAGGGCTTTTCGATCGAAGCCCGCACCTACGTCCGGCTCCGGGGCGGCGCCTCGGCGGAGGCGGCCGAGCGCCGCGTCGCCCGCGTGATGGAAGGCGTGCTCCCGCCGATGATGCGCGGCGCCTACCAGATGGAGCTCGTCCGGATCGACCGCATCGCCCTCCACGAGGCGCTCCACCCGGATGCCCTGCCGCGCCTCCGTGTCGGGAGCCTCGTCGCGGCGCTCATTCTCTTCATCGCGCTCGCCAATTTCATCAATCTGGGCGTCGCCATGTCCGCGCGCCGGCGGCGCGAGATCGGCATCCGCAAGGCGAACGGCGCGAGCCGCGGGCAGATCGCCGCCCAGTTCCTCGGCGAATCCGTCGCGACGGTGCTGATCGCGGCCTTGTTCGCGGCGGCGGCGGTGGAATGGGTGCTCCCGGCCGTGAACGGCTTCCTCGGGACCCACGCGACGTTCGATTACGGCGAGCCGGGGGTGATCCTTGCCATTCTCGTGGGCGCGCTGCTGCTCGGCCTCGTCGCCGGTGCCTGGCCCGCCTTTCTCGTGTCGGCCCTGCCGCCCGCCGCGATCCTGGCCGACCGGGGCAATGCGGGAGGGGGGCGCGGCTGGGTCCGCGGCGCACTGGTCACCGTCCAGTTCGCGATCCTGATCGGCCTCCTCGTCTCGATGGCGGTCATCTACCGCCAGCGCGCCTATGCGATGGACGAAGCGCTGCGCGTCGACGTCGACCAGGTGCTGACCGTCGCCGCCGATTGCCCGGCCGGCTTCGTGGCGGAGGTGCGGCGGCTTCCCGGCGTCGAGGGCGCGGTCTGCGCGGGAAGCGAACTCCTCGACCCCCAGAGCTTCGCCTTTATCGAAACCCCGCGGGGCAGGGTCTTCACCGACATGATCTCGATCCTCCCCGGCGCCTTTTCGCTGCTCGGCATCGCCCCCGTCGCCGGCACGCTCGACGGCCTCCCGCCCGACGGCGAGGAGGGTGTGACCCGGCTCGTCGTCAACGAAGCGGCAGTGCGCCTTTACGGCTACGGCTCACCGGCAGCGGCGATCGGCCAAAGCGTCGCGGCCGGCGAGGAGGGCGATGTCGAGCCCCGGATCGTCGCCGTCGTGCCCGACTTCGCCTTCTACTCGGTCGAGACGGCGGTGAAGCCCACCATTTACTTCGCGCGTCCGAAATCCGAATTCGGGCCGGGAATGGTGATGGTGAAGCTGGCGGGACACAGCGTCCCGGAAGCGCTCGCCGGCATCGACCGCGCCTGGCGCGCGACGGGCAACAGCGAACCGATCGAGCGCGCCTTCGTCAGCGAGCATTTCGAGAAGGTCTATCAGGACCTCGAACGCAGCACGCGCTTGTTCGCGATCTTCGCCTCCGTCGCCGCCCTGCTCGCGGCGATCGGCCTCGTCGCGCTCTCCGTCTCGGCGACCGAGCGGCGGACGAAGGAGATCGGCATCCGCAAAGCGCTCGGCGCCCGGACGGACCAGGTGCTGAGGCTTCTCCTGTTCCAGCTCAGCCGGCCGGTCCTCTGGGCGAACCTCATCGCCTGGCCGGCCGCCTGGTGGCTGATGCGGCGCTGGCTGGACGGCTTCGCCTACCGCGTGTCGCTCGATCCCTGGCTGTTTCCGGCAGCGGGGCTCGCCGCGCTCGCCATCGCGCTCGCCAGCGTCGGCATCCAGGCCTGGCGCGTCGCCCGCCGCAAGCCGATCCACGCGCTCCGCTACGAGTGAGCGGCCCGCGCAGAAGCAGCTTCGTCAGCCCGCCGTCTTCGCCCTCGCGGCGTTCGCGATCGCTTCCACGATCACCTGCATCGCTTCCTGCCGGTCGCCCCAGGTCCCGACCCGCACCCACTTTTCGGGCTCCAGGTCTTTGTAGTGGGTGAAGAAATGCTCGATCTGCTGCCGGATGATGAGCGGCAGGTCCTCGCCTTCCTCGACGTTCGCATAATAAGGCGAGGTGCTCTTGACCGGCACCGCGATGATCTTCTCGTCGCCGCCCGCTTCGTCCTCGAGCCGGAGGATGGCGAGCGGGCGGGCCCGGACCACGGAGCCGGGGATGAAGGGCACGCGCGCCACGACCAGCACGTCCAGCGGATCGCCGTCTTCCGAAAGCGTGTGCGGGATGAAGCCGTAATTGGTCGGGTAGCGCATCGGCGTGTGGAGGATCCGGTCGATGAAGATCGCGCCCGACGCCTTGTCGAACTCGTATTTGACCGGTTCGCCGCCCATCGGCACTTCGATGACGACGTTGATGCTGTTGGGCGGATCGTCGCCCACGGGGATCATATCGATGTTCATGGGGCGCGCTGATAACGGCGCGGGCGCGGCCCGTCACCCCCGCGAACGCGCAGCGCCCGGCGTGCTTTCAACATCGCGCACGAGCTTGTAAGGCCTCCCCACGAAAGGCGCCGCCGCCCCGGCGGCCGCCCATGAGCGGGGATCGATGGCAGACACCGAAGCCGGTTTGCGCCTCCCGGAGGACGAGCTTCGCGAAAGCGAGGAGCGCTACCGCCGCATCGTCGAGGGCGTTAAGGACCACGCCATCTTCGTCACGGACGCCGACGGCATCGTCATCGACTGGACTCCGGGCGCGGCGGCGATCTTCGGCTGGCCGGCCGCCGAGATACTGGGGCAAAGCACCGCCCTGCTGTTCACGCCGGAGGACCGCGCCGCGGGCGTTCCGGAGCGCGAGCTCGCCGCCGCGCGCGAGCACGGCTGCGCGAACGACGAGCGCTGGCACCTGCGCCGCGACGGCTCGCGCTTCTTCGCCAACGGATCGACGCGGCCCCTCCACGGCGCGAACGCAGCGGTGACAGGCTTCATCAAGATCGCGCGCGACGAGACCGAGCGGCGCGCCGTCGAGGCCCGCCTGTCCGCAAGCGAGGAGTTCAACCGCCGCATCCTCGCCAGCTCCGCCGATTGCATCAAGGTTCTCGATCTGGACGGCCGCCTCGAATTCATGAGCGAAGGCGCGATGTGCGTCATG
>DASQND010000098.1:0-24073 GCA_035645215.1 Allosphingosinicella sp. | reverse complement strand
TCGATTCGAAATCTTTCGTTTCCCGTGACTTAAGTCGCAGCACGCGAAGGGGGCTGTAAATTGCCTAAATAGGCAGGTGTACGGGCGTGCCTATCGGAGTACACCATAGCGAAAACTACCGCGGGGCGAGCCATTGGCGCGAATATTGGTCGTAGAGATCACCCCTTGTTCTGCGAAGGACTGGCTCATGCCGCGCGGAGGCTGCGGCCCGCATGGGAGCTTCTTTTCGCCAATAGTGCAGCGGAGGCGCATCGGATTTTGGCGTCCGGCGAGTTCGATCTCGCGATCGTCGACGTCGGGCTGCCCGAGACCGACGGATTTTCCCTGCTGCGCCTGATTGCGGCGAGTCACCCCGAGCTGCCCCAGATCCTGATATCGGGCCGGAGCGACGCCGCGGTTCGCGTGCGTGCCAAGACATGCGGCGCGCGCGGCTTCATCGCCAAGTCGATGTCGCCCGACGACATCGTCGAGTCTATCGAAGCCGTGCTGCGGGGCGAAGTCGCGAGCCCGCCGACGAGGCCCGAAGCAGGAATGCCGGCCCTTTCCGCGCGCCAGGCCGAGATACTCGAGCTGCTCAGCGAAGGACACGGCAACAAGGAAATCCGGCACCGGCTGGGCATCGCCGAGCGGACGGTGCGCGCGCACCTCACCGAATTGTTCCTGCTGCTCGACGCGCACAGCCGAACGCAGGCGCTGATCCGCGCGCGCGAGCTCGGCCTCATCGCATGAGCGCGGCCCACCCCCCCCTCGGCGCGGCCCTGCCGGCTTCCGCGAGCTTTCCCGTCGCAGGAGCCGATGCCGAGAGCGAGATCCGGCACGAATCGATCCGAACGCTTTACGCGCAGATGCGCAACACCTCACTCGCCTCGGTCGTCGTCTCGATTTACATGGTCGGCGCTTCGTGGGCCTTCACCGAGCATTGGGTGGTTCTCGCCTGGGCCGCGGTGCAGGTCATGAGCATCCTCGCTCGCGAGGGGCTGATCCGCGCCTTCCACAAACGGCGGCCGCCTTCCGGCGAACTGGAGCGCTGGGCGCGTTACTATGTGGTGCACCAGGCGGCGGTCGGCCTCATCTGGGGCGCGACCATCTTCCTCTTCGCGCACCCGGACCAGCCGGTCACCGTCGCCCTGACGCTCTGCTGCCTCTATTCGATCGGCGCCGGCGCCGTGCCCGCCCAATCCTATACGCCCGCCAGCCTGTACGCGGTGGTGGGCATCCTCTACACGCTTGTCGCCGCGCGCCTGGCATCGGTGGGGAGCCTCGAATTCGTCTTGCTTGGCGCGGCCACGGGCCTGTTCGGCCTCACCATGGTAGGCTTCTGCCGGGTTCAGGCGAGGACGCTCAGCGATGGGTTCAGAATAAGGTTCGAGAACCGCGCGCTGCTCGCCGCGCTCACCGCCCGCACGGCGGAAGCGGAGGAGGCGCGCAACAAGGCCGAGCTGGCGAGCCTCGCCAAGTCGCAATTCCTCGCCGCAGCCAGCCACGACCTGCGTCAGCCGCTTTATGCGTTGAGCCTGTTCTCGGCGTCGCTCAAGGAGCTGAAGCTGGACGACGAAAGCCGCAGCGTCGTCGGCCGCATCCAGGACAGCGTCGCGGTGATGGAGTCCCTATTCGACGGGCTGCTCGACATCTCCCGCCTCGAGGCGGGTGTGGTCGAGGCCCATATCGACCAGGTTTCCGTCGACGCCTTGTTCGACCGGCTCAGCCAGGTCTTCCATCCGATCGCCGTCGACCGCGGGCTGGACCTGCGGTTCCGGTCGGACGGAGAATGGGTGAGGAGCGACGCAACCCTCGTCGAGCAGGTGCTCTCCAATCTCCTCTCCAACGCGATGCGGCATACCCATTCGGGCGGGGTGCTCGTCGCGGCGCGCAAACGCGGCGGGCAGGTTCGCCTTGAGATCTGGGACACGGGCATCGGCATCGGCGAGGCCGATCTCCAGCGCATCTTCGAAGAGTTCGTCCAGGTCCACAATCCGCAGCGCGACCGCCGCAAGGGGCTCGGTCTCGGCCTTTCGATCGCGCGCAGGGCAGCCGCGCTGATCGGAACGACGATCGATGTCCGGTCGCGGCCGGGGAAGGGATCGCGCTTCATGATCGCGCAGCCGGCCTGCGCCGGGATCGAGGTGCTTCCGTGCGTTCCGGCCGAGGAGCGCATGTCCGTCCAGGGAAGGGTGCTTCCGGTCATGGTGATCGAGGACGACGAGGACGTGAGGACCGCGCTGGCGGACCTGCTGACGCGCTGGGGGATCGTGTTCGACATGTTCGAGGATGGCGAACGGGCGCTCGCGAGCGTTGAGGGCGGCAGGCGCTACGGGCTCGTCCTCGCGGACTACCGGCTGCCGGGGAGGCTGAACGGCCTCGACCTGATCGCAGCCATCGCGGGCCTGCACGCCACGCCGGCCCCGGCCGCCGTCCTCATCACCGGCGATTTCGATTCCGACCTGATCGGCCGAGCGAGGGAAAGAGGGATTCCGTTGCTCCACAAGCCCTTGCAGGCTGCCGTCCTGCGGCAGCTTGTCGGCGGAGCGACCGAGGCTGCGTAGCGTCGGCTGCCGCAGCCTCAAGCTGATCATGGTAAACTCCATCGAACTGCACCCAAGGCCATTCGGCTTGCGAACGTCTGCTCTTGGGCGGCTGGGCAGGAGCTCCGAACGGCTGCAGGTGGTGCAGAGCGGACGCTCGAAAGAGCGGTCGATCTTCACGATGTCGACCGGAAATTGTTTGAGGTGCGACAGCGACGCGTACCCGGTTCCGAAATCGTCCAGGCGGCGCTCAATGTCGCCCCGGTTGACTGCCCACCGGAACAGCTTTCGCAGGGTCGCGAACGTGAGCCTGGCCACGGCTCGGCGATCCTTCAGCCGGTCCCAGCAGTCGCTCGGCCTTCCTGCGAGACCTCCTCCTCTCAATCAGCGGGCCCTAGGTTCGAGCCCTAGTGCGTCACCATCTTCCTCATCTGAACCAGGCGCGGCGGGGCGCTCCGCTTCGCCGTCGTGGCGGCGGCCCAGCAGCCAGCCGACGACGCCCCAGGCGCCCGCGACGACCGTGCCGGCGATCGCCGCCGCGCCCGTGGTGCCGATCGCGACGATGCCGACATTCGCCCAGGCGCCGATCACGTCGCCGCCGCGATAGACGAAGGTGTCGATCGCGTTCTTCGCCTTGTACTTGGTCTCGGCATCGACGCTGGTGAACAGCATCTCCCGGCCGGGCCGCACCAGGGCATATTCGCCGACGCGCCTCACGATCATCACGAAGACCAGCACCGGGAAGGTGGCGGCCACCGCAAGGAGGCCGAAGCCGAACATCATCGTCACCGGCACGGCGACGAGCAGCACGGTGACGCCGAGCCGCTTGGTCAGCCGCCCCGTGACGAAGATCTGGATGAAGATGGTGAGCGCCTGGACCGTGAAGTCGATGGCGCTGAAGACCTGCGTCTGGGCGGCGCGATCGGGAAAGGTCGCCTCCACCACGCGCGCCTGCTCGAAATACAGGAAGGTCGAAACGACGGTGAGGCCGATCACGAAGGCGGAGACGCCGAGGAGGTAGGGCGAGCGCGCGACCAGCGTCAGCCCCGCCCAGATCGAGCCGCCGATCCGCGTTGCCGGAGGGTCGTGCGGATCCTCAGGGCTGCCGTGCCGCTCGCGCCAGGCGAGCACGCGGCGCGCGGGGACCACGGTGGAGAGCAGCAGGCCGGTCGAGAGCAGCAGCAGCCCCGCATGGCCGAGCGGCGCCACCAGGAGGCCGCTCAGCAGCGGTCCGGTGAGGCCGCCCAGACTCCCGCCCGCCGCGATCTGCGCGAACAGGCGGTGGCCCTGGTCCTTGTTGAACGCGTCCGCCATCAGGCTCCAGGCGATCGAGATCACGAAGAGGTTGAAGACCGAAAGCCAGATGTAGAATGCCCGCGCCGTCCATACGTTTTCCGGATCGATCAAAAGGCCGAGTGCGAAGCCCGCCATGACGATTGCCGAGAAGATGTAGGTGGCGGGAAGCAGGCGGCGGCGCTGCATCCGCTTCGCCAGCGTGCCGTAGACCGGCACCACGACCAGGGTCGCGGCGAAGGTGCCGAGATAAAGCCACTGGAGATTTGCGACTCCGCCGGCGATTCCGAACGTCTCGCGCACCGGCCGCAGCATGAAATAGCTGGCGAAGAGCAGGAAGAAGAGCGCGAAGCCGCCCAGCACGGCCGGCACTTCGTGCGGCTCGGCGACGATCAGGCGGGAGAGGCGGCCGCGCGGCCCTGCCTTCGCCCTGGCCCTGGCCCTGGCTTCCGCCCCGGCTCCAGCTCCGGCAACACCGTCAGAGGGCATCGATATAGGCCTCCATGCGCCGCCGCATCGCCGCGTCGGGCATGGGCCCGCGGGCCGCGCCTAAATTGTCGTCGACGTAGCGCGCCTGCGCCGTGCCTGGAATCGCGATCGGGCGGGCGGGGTGGCTGACGATATATTTGAGGAAGATTTGCGCCCAGCTCGACGCGCCGATCTCGGCCGCCCAGTCCGGAAGCGGCCGTCCCTGCGTCTCCTGGAACAGGCGGCCCCGGCCGAACGGCAGGTTGACCATCACCGCCATCCCCTGTTCCTGCGCCAGCGGCAGGATACGCTCGGCGGCGCCGCGATTGTCGATCGCATAATCGACCTGGATCACGTCCAGCCGCTCGCGGCGCATCATCGCCTCGAACGGGGCATATTGCTCCGATGAGGAGGGGATCGCACTGCCCGCCGGAGCGAAACCCGCCCGGGACGAGATGCTCGCGCCGATCGCGCGAACCCGGCCTTGGGCCTTGTACTCGCGCAGCATGGCCAGCTTGGCGGCCTCGTCCTGCTGATTGTGGAGGGCGATCAGATCGATCACGCCGGTGCGCAGGTTGCGGAACGATTGTTCGACCTGCACGCGGCCTTCCGCGGCATTGGCACCCGCCACCTTGGTCGCGAGGAACAGGCGGTCGCGCACGCCGAGCTCTTCCACCAGACGCCCGATCACCGTTTCGGCATCGCCGTAGGAGGGCGCCGTGTCGATCAGGCGGCCGCCAAGCTCGACGAAGCGCGCGATGGTGGCGCGAAGCGGCGCAAGCTGCTCCTCCGCGCTCGCGCCCTGGAAGCGCCGCGCGGTGCCGATGCCGATCACCGGAACCTCCCGGTTCGCGATGGGCCGCGTCAGGAGGCGCGAAGCCGCGGCGGCGGCCGGCTGGCGGGTCTGCGCGGCGCAGGCGGCGCTGCCGAGCAGTGGAAGAGCCGTCAGGCCCGCGAGCAAGGTGCGGCGATCGATCATATGTCCCTCCTTTGAGTCTGCATGCGCTGAGCGAACTTCGCGGATCGAGCCTTACATGTCGACGGTGAGGCTCATCTGGAACCGGCGGGGCGGGTTGTAATAATAGCCCTGGCCGAGATTGTTGTATCCGTAGCCGTCATTCACCGAAGCGAGCTGCGCGCGCAGCGTCGCCGGCTTGTCTGCCAGGTCGAAGCGGTAGCGGCCGCCGAGCGATGCGACGTATCGCGCCGGTATCACGAGCGCCTCATGTGCGGTGACGCGGTCGGACGCGCCTTCATAGGCCAGATCGAGCGACAGGCCCTCCACAAAGGGCAGGTTCCAGTTGAGCGCCCCGGTGATGGTGCGGCCGATCGAGCCGACGGGCCTCGGCCCGATCAGCCCCAGATCCACCGCGTCTCCGCTCACCGTCGCATCGAGGAAGACGGCGCCGAGGACCAGGCTGAGCCGCGGCGTGATCTGCCCCGCCAGCGACATTTCGATGCCGCGGTTGCGCACTTCGCCGAGCTCGCGGAAGACGAAGGCGGGATCGAGCGCGAAATAGGGCTTGCGAACGTCGAACACGCCCGCGACCAGGCGGAGATTGTCCGTGATGGCGTAGCGGAAGCCGGCGTCCATCTGCTCGGTGACGATCGCCGGCGGCGCTTCGCCGCGATTGACCGCGATCTCCGGAGCGACCGGGCTTTCCTCCAGCCCCTTGCTGTAGCCCGCGTAGAAGACGAGGTCGCTGCCGGCGAGGGCCGAGACGGTGCCGTTGAACAGCCAGGGACTGGACCTCGAAACGGGCAGCGGGCCGGACGGGCGGACCACCTCCTTCTCGTAGAATGTGCGCTGGATGCCGAGACTGAGTTCTCCCACCCCGCGCCACCGGCCCTCATAGCCGAGGCCCCCGGTCACCTGGCGCACCTGGTCCGTAGTTTGCGCCCCAAGCGTGAAGGTCGGCTCGGGCGCTGCAATGGGCGCGTCGATCCGGCCGCGGCCGAAGTTGAAGACTTGTCCGCCGCCATACCGCCGGTCGCGAACACGGCCGCGCGTCATCAGGTGGATCAGATGAAGCCGCTCGTCGTCGACGAACTGCCGGGTCAGGCGCAGCTCGCCCGAGGTGGAGGCGAAACGGCGTTGCTGTTCGGCGACGACCCTCAAGTCGGCCTCCCCTTCGGGCGTCGTGTTGAGGAACAAGGGGGTGAAGTTGCGCCCGTCATGCGCGATCGAGCGGAACGCGCCGCCACGCAGCGTCCAGTCGCTGCCGAGGCCGACGGTGGCGAGGAGCCCGTAATTGAAATCCTGACCTTCGTTCTGCGCCCACTCGGGGCCGAAATAGCGCCGCCGCTCGATGACGGGAGGGAGATAGGCGCCGCCGGTGAAGATGATCGGCTGCGCCTCGCCGCCGCTCTCGTCCTGCGCGCTCCAGAAGGGGATGAGCTCGACACTCTCGGCCGGGCGCCAGCGCGCGACGAGCGCGGCGGTGAGCACGCGCTGGTCGCCGCCATGATAGAGCTCCTGATCGCTGACGCCGACGCCCGCCGCCACGCCGAGCGTGCCGGTGACGGGAAGCTGTGCATCGACCTCGGCGCGCGGCCCGCCGAAGGGCCCGATGCCGGCCACGGTGCTGGCGACCGCCTCCGCGCCGGGAAGACGCAGCGAAAAGTCGGCCACTCCGGTCGGCGCCGGGAAGGGATAGCCCAGCGCGGTGAGGCCGACGCGCACGTTGCTGCCGGAGACGAGGCGCTGATTGAGGTCCGCCTGATAATCGAAATACATGCCGTTGATACGCACGTTGCCGGCCTGCAGCGGACTGAAGCCACGCGCGCTGAAGGGCGAGTAGAGCCCGACCCGCTCGTTGCCGACACTGGTGCCGAACGCGTCCTGCGCCGAGGCCACGGCATTCTCGCCGGTGCGCTGGCCCCAGGCCGCTCCGGTATCTGCCAGCAGAGCCGCTACCCCCACGCCGATCGTCAGAATCTTTTTCATACGTCCCTCCGTTCCGCGAAATTGGCGGAAACGCCCGCGGGAGCGGCATGAAGATCGACGAACGTCCGCAGCCGGACGACGAGCGTCAGCGGCGGAGCGGAAGCCGCAGCGTGTTGCGGAAGCCGCCCTCGGCGATCGGGCCGGCCGTGAGGCTCGCCTCCCCGCCGAAGACCGAGCGCAGCCGCTCCGACACATTGCCCAGGCCCACTTTTTCGCCGCCGGCACCGGGGACCGGAGAGCTGGCGTCGTTTTCGACGACGATCTCTAGCACCGGCCCGTCGAGCCGGGCACGGATGCGGATGCAGGTCGCGGCTTCGGACCGCGCGACGCCGTGCTTCACCGCATTCTCGATCAGCGGTTGGAGCAGCAACGCCGGCACGCGCGAGTCGGCGGTACCCTCCCCCAGCGCCACGTCGAAGCGAAGGCGATCGGGGAAGCGCGTGCGCTCGATCTCCAGGTACAGGCGCTGGAGGTCCACCTCCTGCGACAAGGTCACGTCCTCGGTCGGATCGACGGCGAGGCTGCGCCTGAAGAAATCGGAAAGCTGCATCACCATCTCTTCCGCCTTGGCGGGCGCGTCGCGCACGAGGGCGGCGATGGCGTTTAGCGTGTTGAACAGGAAATGCGGGTTGATCTGGTAGCGCAGCGCACGGACCTGCGCCTCCTGCGCGCGCACCGAGAGCTCGGCGGCATGTCTCTCCTGTTCCTCGACCGTGATGCTGTAGGAAAGCGCGAGATAAGCAGCGGTCCAGGAAAAATAGAACCAGAACCAGTACAGGCTGAAGTACATGAAGCTCGGCAGACGGTGCTGCGCGTCGCCGAACATGAAGGTGTTGAGCGCCGCCTGGATCAAAGCGGCGACAAAGGCGAGCCCCGCGCCGATCGCCGCCTGCCGCTCGAACTTGCGCAGGCGCAGCGGCCGCAGGCAGCGGTAAAGGACGTAGCTGAGGAACGCGCCGAACAAGGCGAACAGCACGCGGTGCCCAGTGGCTTCGAGCAGGCTGCGTTCGCCTGAGCGAGCGTCGATCTGGTTGCCCACCCACCTGGTCGTGAAATGAACCGTCCAGAAGACGGCGATCAGCACGCCTGCCCCCCTTTTCAGACGGGCAGGCGCGGAGGACCCGGCGTGATGCGGAATATTGTCCAATGAAGCCCCGTCACGAAGAATGGCGGATTCTAGCTGATCGCGCTCCCGCGGCATAGCCAAAGGCACTCGACAGACGTCGCCCGCTGATCGACAAACGTCGAAAGGGGCGAAGCGGGACGTCTGACAATGCGTGTGTTGATTGTGGACGACGAGCCGCTCGCCCGGCGGCGCCTGGTGCAGCTCCTCGCGCAGTTCCCGGACGTCGAGATCGCCGGGGAAGCCGATAGCGGGCGGGAAGCGCTGAAGCTCGCCGAGCTGCTCCGGCCGGACGTGCTGCTGCTCGACATCGAGATGCCGGGCGTGGACGGCTTCGCGGTGCTGAAGGCACTTCCGCACGCCCCCGCCCCGGCGATCGTTTTCGTGACCGCCTTTCAGGACCATGCGGTGAAAGCCTTCGAACTTCGCGCGACCGACTTCGTCGTCAAGCCCGTGAACGGCGACCGGCTCGCCCGCGCGCTCGATCAGGCGCGAAGCGATCTCGACGCGCGCCGCGCGGGGGAGCGGCTCGCCTTTCTCCAGGCGCGGCTCGCCGAGCTGGAAAGCCGCGCGCTCGCCGCTTCGGACCCGGGCCTCTGGGTGCAGATCGGCAGCGACAAGCGCCGCCTCACCCTGGCCGACATACGCTGGCTGGAGGCCGAGCGCGATTACGTCCGCGTGCACATGAAGGGGCAGGTCCATCTCGTGAACGCGCTCCTCGGCGACATGGAAAAGGCGTTGGACGCGCACGCCTTCCTCCGCGTCCACCGCTCCGCCATCGTCCGCAAGGACAAGGTTGAGGGCGTCGTTCGCGGCCGCTTCTCCGCGCCCGTGCTCGTCCTGGACGACGGGCACCACCTCCCCGTCGGCCGCAAGTATCGCGACGCCGTGCGCGCTGCGTTCGGTTTCCCCCTGTGAGGCCGGCCCGTGCGCATTAGCCGCGTCAGCCTCGTCGCGGCCGGGTTGACGCTTCTCGTCCTCGGAGCGCTCGCCTTCGGCGCCCGGTGCATGTCGCTCACCCAGGTGAGCTGCTCGATCGGCGCGCTGTGGAGCGAGCAGGCGCAGCTCGACGTGCCTTATGCCGGCACCCGCCCCGAAGTCGTGGCGAAGATGCTCGAGCTCGGGGGCGTCGGGCCGGACGACCATGTCGTCGATCTCGGCACCGGCGATGGCCGCATCCTCATCGCCGCCGCCCGCGACCGCGGCGCGCGCGGCCTCGGCGTCGATCTCGACGCCGGCCTGATCCGGAGCGCCCAGCGGACCGCGGAGCGCGAAGGCATTGCCGACCGCGTCGTTTTCCGGACGGAGGATCTGTTCGCGACGCCGCTCAGCGACGCGACCGTGCTCACCATGTTTCTCCTCCCCGAAGTCAATCTGAGGCTGAGGCCGCGCATTTTCGCCGAGATGCGGCCGGGCGCGCGTGTCGTGAGCCACGCCTTCGACATGGGCGACTGGCGCCCGGACGCCGCCGCAAGGGTCGGCGGGTCGCGCCTCTACCTTTGGGTGGTGCCCGCGCGGGTCGGGGGCCGATGGCAGGTTGTCCGCGAGAATGGCAGCCGCGCCGAACTCGTGCTGCGGCAGACCCACCAACGCCTCCAGGGCACATTCGGCGGCGCGGCGATCCGCGAGGCCGGGCTGCACGGCCTGCGGCTGCGCTTCCTGGTCGACGAAGGCGGCGCGCCCACGCTCTACGAAGGCAATGTTCGCGGCGACGCCATTGAGGGTGCCCGCGGATGGCGCGCCGTCCGGATCGCGCCGGCCGGCTGACGCTGCCTAGCGCTTTCGTCCGGTTATTTGGACGACGTTGCTCCGGTCCTCGAACAGCGCGTTGATCTGCGCCGAAATGTCCCCCTGGCGGAAGGGCTTGGCGAGGCGCGGGAGCTCCGGCGCGGCGCCGGTGAAATCGGTGTAGCCGGTGACGAGCAGGATCGGCATCGCCGGGTGGAGCTCGCGGATTCGCGCGGCGAGCTCGGCGCCGTCCATGCGCGGCATGCGGTAGTCGGTGACGACGAGGTCCACTTGAAGGCGCGCGCCCAGCTTGCCGAGCGCCTGGGCGCCGCCGCTTGCTTCCACCACGACGTGGCCGAGGTCGCGCAGCATGTCGGCGGTGGCGACCCGGACCAGCTCCTCGTCGTCGACGAGGAGGATGGTGAGCGCGCGCGTTGGCGGCGCGGCTTCAGCGTGGTGCGCGACGGCGGCGGGCGCCTGCGCGGCGGCGGGGCGCAGCCAAAGATCGGCGCGAGTCCCCTTCCCTTCCGCGCTGGCCAGGAAGAAGCCGCCGCCGAGCTGCGCGGCGAGGCCGTGGATCATCGAGAGGCCGAGACCCGTCCCCTTCCCCACGCCCTTGGTGGAGAAGAAAGGCTCGATCGCGCGGCGCAGCGTCTCCGGGTCCATGCCGACGCCCGAATCGATGACGGAGAGGCGCAGGTAAAGTCCGGGCTTCAGTTGCGGCTCGTCGCGCGGGCCGACGGCGACGCGGTCCACCGTCAGCGTCAGCGTGCCGCCGTTCGGCATGGCGTCGCGGGCGTTGACGGCGAGGTTGAGGATGGCGAGTTCGAGCTGGTTCGCATCGGCTTCCGCGGGCACGAGATCGGCGCCGCAGGAGACGCGCAGGTCGATGGCCGGTCCGATCGAGCTGGCGATCAGGTCGCGCATCCCGTCGACGAGCGCGGCGAGGTCGATCGCCTGCGCCTGGAGCGGCTGGCGTCGGGCAAAGCCGAGCAGGCGCTCGACCAAAGTCTTGGCGCGCTCCGCGGACTGGAGCGCGCCGGTGATCAGCTTCGCTTCGCGCGTGTCGGCGCGGCCGTAGCGGCGCTGCAGCATGTCGAGAACGCCGGTGATCGGCGTCAGGAGGTTGTTGAAATCGTGCGCAACGCCGCCGGTGAGCTGACCGATCGTTTCCAGCTTCTGCGCCTCGTGGAGCTGGGCGAGAGCAAGCTCGCGCTCGGCCGTTCGCTCGGCCACGCGCGCTTCGAGGTCGCTCGCTTTCTCCTCCAGCGCCTGTTCGGCGGCGCGCTGCACGGTGATGTCGGTGTTGGTGCCGAACCAGCGCACGATGCGCCCGTCCGAATCGCGCACCGGCTGCACGCGAGTCAGGAAGGGGCGGAAAATGCCGTCGGCGCCGCGCAGGGGAAAGACCATCTCGAAGGCGGCGCCGGTGCGCAGCGACTTCTCCCACCGGCCCCTAACGTCGGGGAGGGCTTCGGGATCGTGGACCGACGTCCAGCCCCAGCCCTCCATGTCGGCGGGGGCCGTGCCGGTGTAATCGTACCAACGCTGATTGTACCAGATGACATGGCCGTCTGGCCGCGCGATCCAACACAGGGTCGGGATCGAATTGGCGAGGGTGCGGAACTGGCGCTCGCTTTCGTTCAATTCGTCGAGGCGGGCGCGCGCCTCGTACTGGCGGCGGCGGGCGCGCAGCGCCGAGCGGGCGACGCTGACGAGCGTGGTCGGGTGGAACGGCCGCTCAAGGAAGGTCACGTTGCCGAGCATTTCGAGGTAGCGCGCCGCGGCCGGATTCTGTTCGAGCCCGCCGCCGCGGCTGGTGAGCAGAATGAAGGGCATGTCGGACCATTCGGGCTGCGCGCCGAGCCAGGCGGACAGCGGGTGGAGATCGGCCGTGCGGAAGGCTTCCTCGGTCGAGACGACGAAGCCGGCGCCCGCCCCGAGTGCGTCGCACAGCTCCGGGACGGAGGCGACGATGTGGGCGTCGATGCCGATCTCGCGCAGCATCGAAGCCGCGACCATCGCATCGCGGCCGAGCGGCGCCATGATCAGCGCGCGTTCGGAAAGGCTTCGAGTCACCGGGGGGATGGCGCGTTCGCCTCGACGAGCGAGGGGACGCCGCGAAGCACGCCCTGGAAGCTCACCAGCGGCTCGCCGAGCGTTACCCCGTCCGCGCCGATCCTGTATTCGCGAATCGTGTCTTCGTGCGCGCCGGTGCGCTTCTTGATGACCGAAATGGCGCGGCGCACCCGGCCGGTGGATTCGAAATAGCGAAGCAGGATCACGGTATCGGCGAGATAGGTGACGTCGACCGGTGACTTCATGTCGCCGACCAGGCCGTGCTGGGCGACGGTGAGGAAGGTCGAGGCGCCCTGGCGGTTCAGATACTGCAGGAGCTCGTGCATGTGGAGGATCAGCGCCTGCTCCGCCGGCATGGCCGCCTGGTAGCCGTTGAGGCTGTCGACCACGACCGTGCGCGCGCCGTAGGTTTCGACGCAGTAGCGGACGCGCTCGGAGAATTCGCCGGGCGTCATCTGCGCGGCGTCGACCTGCTCGATCCTGAGGCTGCCCGCTTCGACCAGGGCCGGAAGATCGATGCCGAGGCCGCGCGCGCGGCCGAAGAGCAGGCCGAGCTCTTCGTCGAAGATGAACATCGCCGCCTTTTCGCCGCGCGCGACGGCCGCGACGGCGAAGCTCAGGACGAGGAGCGACTTGCCGGTGCCGGCGGGGCCGAGCACCAGGGTGCTCGATCCGCACTGGATGCCGCCGCCGAGGAGAGCGTCGAGCTCGGCATTGCCGCTCTTCACGACGACGCGCTCGAAGTCCGTCTTGTGCTCGGCGGCGACGAGGCGCGGGAAGACTCGGATGCCCCCCGTCGCAATTTCGAAGTCGTGATACCCGCCGCGGTAGCGCTGGCCGCGATATTTGACGACGCGAAGCCGCCGCCGCTCGGCCCCGTAATCGGGCGAAAGCTCCTCGAGGCGGATGACGCCGTGGGCGACGCTGTGAACCGTCTTGTCGTTTGGTTCCGTCGTCATGTCGTCGAGCATCAAAACGGTCGCGCCGTGCTTGGCGAAATAATGCTTCAAGGCGAGTATCTGGCGGCGGTAGCGCAGCGAGCTTTGCGCGAGCAGGCGGATTTCCGACAGGCTGTCGAGCACGACGCGGCCAGGCTTCGCATTTTCGATCGAATCGAAGATGCGCTTGGTGGTTTCGCCGAGTTCGAGGTCCGAGGAATAAAGCAGGCTTTGCTGCTGCTCCTCGTCGAGCAGGCTTTCGGGCGGGACGAGCTCGTAGATTTCGATTCCTTCGCCAAGCGTCCAGCCGTGCGACTCGGCGCCTTCGCGAAGCTCGGTCTCTGTCTCCGACAACGTAATGTAGAGCCCGCGCTCCCCCTTTGCGGCGCCTTCCATCAGGAATTGCGTGGCGATGGTCGTCTTGCCGGCGCCCGGCGCGCCTTCGAGCAGGAAGACGCGGCCGCGGCGAAGGCCCCCGGCGAGAACGTCGTCGAGCCCGGCGACTCCGGTCCGCGCATGCTGTGCTTCTGCCCCCGTCACGCTTTTCCTCTTCCTGCTGGCCCGCGACCGGCGCTCGAATGATGCGTACCGGCGAGGGCTTGTGTCCTGTCGAACGGTGGAACGCGCGGAAGCGGAAAAGTTGCCGAGGCGAAACGCTTGCCCTGCGCCTCGGCGCTCGCGCAAGCCTTAGCTTTCCCTCGTCATTTCGATCATCGTGCGGCGGAAGCCGGCGGCGGCGAACAGGCGCTGGGCCGCCATGTTTCCTTCGGCGGCCGAAATGAGGATGCGTGGGGCACCGCGGTCCGCGAGTGCCTCCAGCGCGGCGGCGAGAAGCGTGCGGCCGATGCCCTCCCCCCGGTGCGCAGGGTCGACGAGGAGGTCGTAGAGGATGCCGGCGGGGCCGCGCAGGGCCATGAAGTCGCTGCCTTCGAGGGCGGCGTAGGCATAGCCAACCACCCTGCCCCCGGCTTCGGCGACCAGCACGAGCGCGTCCGGCCGCTCGATCTCGGCGGCGAGAAAGGCGGCATAGCCTCCTTCGGTCGAGGGCGTGACCGGGATGAAGCGCTGCGGGTCGAACGCGTGATGGACGGAGACCAGAAGAGCACCGAGCCGTCCTAGCGCGGCGACGTCGCTCGGGACCGCAGGGCGGATGACCATGCCGGCGGTCAAGGCGCCGACGCCTGCTCGTCGCGGAGCAGCGTCCAGCCGTCGGGCAGGTAATCGGTCGACATGAAATAATAATAATTGCAGGCGCCGCTGGTCCGGTAGCTGCTGCCTTTCAGGATGCCGAAGGCGGTGGTGCCGGCGAAGACCGGGCCGCCGCTGTCGCCGCCGCGGCAGGAGGGGCCGGACACCGTCACCCAGACGGGATCGCACGGGCCGCCGCAAAGGTCGCCCGGCGGCGCGAAATGGGTGAGCTCGACTTCGGCGCAGCTATAGCCGGTCGCTTCGCCGCGGTGGCAGACGGTCTCGCCGCCGCGGATGCTGGCGCGGCTGCGGGCGCCGGTGAGCGGGCGCAGCGAGCGCCTGGCGGTGTCTGCGTAGAAGACCGGGCGGTGCGGCGTGTCGGCGACATGGACCTGCACGTCCTGATATTGCGCGCCCCAGCTCCCGACCATGCTCAGCGGTACTTCGGCGCCGCCGGCGGGATCGTAATAAGTGAGGCTGTCGGGGCAGTGGGCGGCCGTCACCACGCCGGTGCGGGCGCCGTCGGTGACGACGAAGCCGGTGGTGCAGAATTGGCGCTTGCCGCTCACCGGCTCGACGCCTTCCACGCGCCCGCCGCCTTCGACGCCGGCGTTCGCGTCCGGCCCGTCCACGGTGCGAAGGCGCACGGGGACGCCGGTGAGCGCCGCGACACGCTCCGCATCGGCGGGGTCGGCGCGCGCGCCGCGAACGGCGACGACCAGCTCGCCGGTGCGCGGGTCCAGCCCCATGCCGGTGAAGCGCGGCAGGGCCGCCTGGATCGCGCGGCGATGCTCGGTCATGGCGCTGAGGAGCTGTGCCTGGCTTACAGGCGCTCGCGTCCTGAAGACGATCGGGACCTCGACGCCGCCCACCATGATCCGGCGATCGTCCGGGGCGCGGCGGCCGGTAAGCAGCACGGCGACCTGCCACTGCGGGCTATGCTCGATCGAAATGCCGGCGAGGCGGCGGCCGTAGCGGGCGCGGATCCGCTCCACCGCGGCGACGCTCGCTTCCTGTGCGCGGAGGCGCCGCGTCGCTTCGAAGAGGTCGACGCGGTGGCGGCGTGCGTAATCGGCGGCGTCCTCGGCCAGCGCTTCGTCGGGCGATTGCACGGGCGCACCCTCCTGCGCGGCGGCGGGCGAGAGCGCGCTGCCAGCGAGGGTGAGTGCCAGTGCGTGCTTCAGAAAACGGTGCAAGTGTTCATGACCCCGAACGGAAACTCCGCGCGCCTATGGGTCCAGCGAGCTTGACCCAAGCTGACCGGCTCGGCGCTATTCCGCGCCGCAGACGCTCGCGGTCGCTTCCCGCGCCAGATCGAGCACCTGGCCAACGCGGCGGCTCAGCGCGTCGCCTGCCTCGCCAGCGTCGACCGCTTCCTCCGCTTCAGACGCGGCGGCGCTGAGGTCGGCAAAGCCGAACATGCCGCCCGCGCCGGCCATGCGGTGGCAGACGGCGCGGATGGCGGCGCGGTCGCCGGCCTCCGCCGCCGCCTGCAGCGCGGCGATATCCTCGGTCAGCCGGGCGCAGAAGCGGAGGCGCAGGCTTTGCATGATGTCGTCGGACATGGGGGTGGTGGCTTTCGGGTCAGGGCGCGCAGGACGTGGCGGTCTGCGGCGCAACGAGCGGGGTGACGGTGACGGTCAAGGTGTCCTGATA
The DNA here is from genome assembly GCA_035645215.1 of Allosphingosinicella sp. Lineage (GTDB taxonomy): Bacteria > Pseudomonadota > Alphaproteobacteria > Sphingomonadales > Sphingomonadaceae > Allosphingosinicella. Next base: position 8,131 of record DASQND010000098.1, on the reverse strand, counting down.
ATTGGGCGCCGCGATCCGCCCGACGCCGCCGTCGAGCAACGTCGTCTGGATCGGCAGGAGCTGGCCCGATGCGGTGAGGCCGGCGCGGGCGCAGACCCGCTCGATCGCCGCCGGATTGGCCGCGTCGCGGGTCTGGCCGACGAAGGTGGCGCGGTAGCGCAGCGACTGTTCGGGAAGCGCGGGATTGCCGCCCGGATAGGTCAGCCGGTAGCCGTTCTGCGACGTCATCCGCACCGAGAACGGCCCGGAGCTCGCGACTCGGACGTTGCCCGTGCGCGGGCCCGGATCGGTCGCGACCTGCGCCTGCGTCTTGGCGCCGACGTCGCCGAAATCGAGCGCCGGGCCGACATAGCTCGCCTGGAGCGCGCTCAGCACGTTGACGTTGATCCGAACGGCGGACGTGAGCCGCGCCGGCGTGTCGACGCTCGCAAGGCCGCCGATTCCGGTGCAGACGTAGAGGATGTCGAAACGGATCGGCTCGCCCGCCGAAAGATCGGTGTTGGCCGGCACGGTGACGGTGAGGTTGAGCGGGTTCGACTGGTCGGGCGCCCCGGCGCCTCCGAAGAAATAATAGACCTGGCCGGTGGTCTGGCTGCCCTGGACGGGGCGGCCCTGCGTGGCATTCTCCGGATAGAGGATGTTGGTGCCGTTATAGACCACCTGATACGCCGGCCCCCCCGGCGGCTGGACCAGGATGAAGCTCACCGACTGGGTCTTGGCGCTGCCGTTCGCAAAACGTGTCAGGGTCAGCGGGATGCTGATCTGCTGCAGCGCGTTCGGGCTGAACGGATCGTAGGTGACGCTGGCCGGCGCCTGCGCCTGGCCGGTCACGCCGCAGCTCGTCTGCGCGGCGGCGGGCGCGGCGAAGGCGAAGAGCGCGCCCGCAAGAGCGAGCGGGAGGCCGATGGTCTTGCGCGAAGTCATGGTCGTTCGCCTTCCTGGGGAGTGAGCGCGCCGGCGCGAAAGATGTTCTCGGCGCCTTCGGGAATGTCGAGGATGAAAATGGAATTGCGGTCGTCGTTCATCGCGATCCGCCAGCGGCCGGGCGCGAGGCCCGAGGCGCCGAAGCGGCCTTCGCGGTTGGTGAAGACCTGGACGGGCGGCCGCTCCGGATGTGCGATTTCGGTCGCCGTGCCGGTGAGGAGGGCGAGCGGGGCGCCGTCCGCGCCGGAGAGGGTGCCGAGCGCGGTGACGCTGTAGTCGGAGCCGACCTGGAGCCTGTAGCCGGCGCGGTAGGGCGGGAGCAGGCGGAACGTCCCCTGCCCGAGGTCCGCCCCCGCCGGTGCCGAGGGCGCGTCGATGCCGACGACGCGCTCGATATAGGCGCTGAGCGCCGGGTGAGTCGCGGCGCCGAGCGCGCCGGTCGTCGCGGTGAAGCCGCCGGGGTTGCGCTCGAGGACGACCGGAGCGCCCTTGAGGCTCGGATGGGCGGTGACGATGGCGAAGGCGTCGTTGATCGGGCGTCCCAAGGAGACGGCGCCGTCGGCGAAGGCGAGCGCGGTGCCGAGGCGGAGCGAGCTACGCTGGCTCAATGAATTGCCGAAATCGCGCGAGAAGCTGCCGAAGTGGCTGAGGCCCAGCTCAGCGCGATTGTGATAATAGGAGGCGGTGCCGTTCACGCCCGAGCCGAAGCGGCTGCGCTCGACGTCGGCGGCGACGTTCCAGGCGCCGACGCCCTGGCCGCGCAGGGTGTTGTACGAAACTCGCGCGCGATCGAAGCGGGTGTCGTAATCGGCGCGGACGCTGGACTGGCGGTCGAGCCGGTAGGTGAGCGACATGTAGGCGCCGAGGCGGTGGCCGCGCTCGTCGCCCTGCCAGCTCACGTCGCTGCTGAGCGCGAACTTGCGGCTGACGCGCACGCCCATTGTGCCGCGGACGTTGAACGCGTCCTGCCTGTCGCCGCGCGCGATCGAATAGCGGCCGTCCACGCCGGCATAAACGCGCTCCGAAAATGTGCGCGAATAGGAGCCGCCGAATTCGAGCGGGAACGGGTTGAACGGCCTTCCGTCGCCCAAGGCGGCGAAGTTCGCGCTGCGCGCTTCGGCGAAAAGGGTCAGCGAGTCGGAGCGGCCGCCGGCGCGCTGGAAGAGGCGCTGAAAGGTCGCCTGCGCCGTGAAGCCGGTGCCTTCGCGGTCCGTGCGCGAGGCGGCGACATTGCCGCTGAACAGGCCGAGCGGGCTCGCCCACACCGCCTCGACGCCCGCCATCTGGGTGCGCGCGTCGGCCTGGACGTTGGCGCCGAGGGTGAGCGCATCGTCGATCCCGCGCCGGAAGAAGCCGGTCACCGCCGGATCGTTTCCGTAGGAAGGGCCGCTCTCGCCCTGCGGCGACAGGACGCCGGCATAGAGGCCGAACTCGGTGAGGCCGGCGGCGAGCTGCGACTGGTCGAGGAACAGGTTGAAGCGCACCGTCTCGCTCCGCCCGGCGTCGTCCAGGATGCGCAGGCGCACGTCGTTGGCGCCCTGGGCGAAGGGAAAATCGCGCAGGTCGTAATTGCCGGGCTGGAGCTGGAGACGGCGCAGGAGCTGGCCGTTGGCTTCGATCTCGACGGTGGCCGGCCGGTCGAGGCGGAAGGCGCGGCTGCCGCGCGGGCGGGCGATGCGCTGGGGCTGAAGGACGGAATAGCTTCGGAAGACGGAGAGGCCGGCAATGTCGGGCGCCGCCTGGAAGCCGCGCGAGATCGTCTGGAGATCGCCCGCCGTCCAGCGCACCAGCCGGTCCCGGTCGTCGTGGACGAGGCGGGTGCCGAGGCGGGTGAAGTCGCGCGCGTTGGAGCCCGGCTGCCAGATCGCCTCGCTCTCCGCGACGAGTCCGCCGAAGGCGCGCGCCGCGCCGTCGACGAAGAAGACGGGCGACGCGAAGCCACCGTCGGTGCCGCCGTGGAGGTAATCCATATTGCCGCGCAGATTGACGTACGCGCTCGTCCGCGCCGGCTCGACAAAGGCGCCGACGCGGCTGTCGTCGAGGCGGCTCAGCGCAATCGATTGGGCGAGCCGCCGCTCCGGCGCGACCGCGACGTCGAGCTCGAGCGCCTGCGGATCGTAGGCGACGGCGATGCCCGCCGCCGCGAGGTCCGCGGCGGTGAGCGACGGGCGGGCGCGAAGTGCGCGCATCGTCGGTTCGTCGACGACTCGGCCGAGGAGATCGAGGATCCGGGCGGCGTCGAAGGAGACGCGGTCCTGCGCGTCGATGGAGATAGAGACTTCGCCGAGCGCCGCGCCGCCGAGGTTCGCGGTGACCGAGAGCGTCACCGTCCGCCCTGTCGGGTTCAGCCGCGGCCCTCCCGCCGCTGGCGGATCGAGCACAACGCGCGCCGGGCCCTGCGCCGCCGCCGTGTCGGCGGCGGCCGCTTGAGCGGCGGCGGCGGGAAGGAGGAGCGGCCCCGCGATCGTCGCGAGCAGGGCCGCTCTCAGGCTGAGAGGCATGGGACGATCAGTTGCCGCCCGGCGTGAAGGTGGCTTCGATCACCGCGTCCGGGCGGGCGAGTTCGATTGGAACGAGCACGCGCCGGGTCTGGCCGCCGGCGATGAGGCCGTAGCCGATCGTCTGCTGGATTTCCGGGCCGGCGAGCACGGTCTCGGTGAGGCGGCGGCCGGTGCGGTCCTTCTGGACGATGCGCAGGCGCCCGTTCGACAGATAGCCGTGGGCGAGCGCCGTGTTGGTGACGGTGATGGCGGCGGCGGGGCGGCCGTCCTCGGTGGCGCCGACGGCGGCATTGTCGATGCGCAGCGCCGGCTGGGCGCGCTGCGGGCTGACGCTGACCAGCACCTGGAAATTGTAGAGCACCTGGATGGCCGGCTGGCCTTCGCTGCGCGCGACCGGGAGCTGGGCGACGGTGACGTAATAATGCTTGGAGCGGGCGAGCTCGGGATCGCCGACATAGGCGACGCGGAAGGCCTGGGTCTGGCCGGGCTGGATCACGGCCATAGGCGGGAAGACGGTGATGTCGGCCGAGTCGCGCCCCGTGGCGGTGAAGCCGTTGCCGTCCGGGATCAGCTCCTCGACGCGCAGCTCTACGTGGAGCGGGACGGAAAAGGTGTTCTCGACGCTGATCGTCTGGGCGGCGCCCGGCGTCAGGTTGAGCACGACCGGCGAAACGGTCATCGCTGCGGCGGGCGGGGCGAGGCCGGCGAGCGCGGCGAAGGCGATCAGGAAAGCGGAAAAGGAGCGGCGAAGCGACTGGTACAAGGTCTTTCTCCGGTTACGGGGCGACGCTGAGCGTGACGGTGAGCGTGTCGGTATAGGTGCCTTCGACGAGCTGGGCGCCGCCGCTCACCGGCGGGGCGCTCACCCTGACGAACGACCCGGGCTGGTTCAGCGAGGCGGCGGCGAGGCGCAGGCCCTGCGCGGTGCTTGCCGGGCCGCGAAAGGCGCAGCCGCCCGCGGCGGTGAGGCTGGCGGCAGCGCAGGTCGCGTTGGCGGTGGTCTTTCCGTCGCTGGCGACGAGGTTCAAGGTCACGTCGTAGGCGGCCCTGTTGGTATAGCCGGTGGGCGCGGCCGCGCCGGAGACGAGGCCGCCGTTCGAAGAAACGACGGCAACGCGCGAGGGGCCCGAGCAGTTCAGCGTGAATGCGAAGCTGTTCGAAAGCCCCTGCCTGTCGAAATTTTCCTGGCGGTAGCTGCCCGCGGGCGCGGCGCCGTCGGTGAAGCCGCAGCGCCCGCCGACCGAAGCGGTGACGGGCACGCTCAAGACGATGGGGTTGCCGCCCGCATAAGCCGTCTGCTGCGCGTTCGCGGGCGCCGCCGCCGCGAAGGCGGCGATAGCGGCGGCGAAAGCGAGGACGAGGCGGGCGAACTTGGTCATTCTTACGGAAGGAGGGCCGGACGCATGTGCGCCGGCCCTCCCCTTGTTCCTTTCCGCTTAGAGCGACGGGTTGATGTAGACGCTGACGGTGCTGGTGTAGGTGCCTTCCGCGAGGAGGCTGGTCGTGCCGGCTTCCGGACGCAGGCCGAACACGCTGACTTCGACGTTGTTCGTGCCGCCCGCCGCGATGCGCTCGCCGAGCGCCGCGGTGGTCGCCGTGCCGCCGCCGGTCAGGGTCGAGTAGGAGACGGTGCTGACGCCGCCCGAAGCGCGGTTGACGCGGACCTGCGCGGTGTAATCGATGTCGTTCGAATAGCCGGCGCCCGGATCGGTCTGGCCGCCCGTATTGAGGCGGGTGGCGAGGATGCCGACGCTGGGGTTGGCGGCGGTGCAGACGATGCGGGTCGCGACCTTCAAGTTATCGGCCGGCGTCGCGGCGGTCGAGCCGCCGAGCGTCGAGCGCAAGGTGCCGTCCGCGGTGTCGAGGCGCTGGAGGTCGATCGCGCCGGTGAAGGTCTGGGTCTCGGTGCCGCCCGGCTGGACGACCGAGCAGCGGCCGCCGACGACGCCGGTGACGTTGACGGTGCCGGTCGAGCTGGTCTGCGCGGCGGCCGGAGCGGCGGCGAGGCCCGCGGCGAGGATCAGGGCGGAGGCGATGGTCTTCTTCATGACGTTTCCCTTTGGCGAGGTGCGAATTTGATGACCCGCATCTGCCTCGTCGGGCGCCCGCGCGAAATTGCACCACCGGGAAAATCGTCTCGGCCCAACGGCATAGGCCGTTATATCTTTCGGTATAGCGGCGCCGCGAGCGGCTTCAGTCCGCCGCCGCCTCGGCCTTGGCGGCGAGAAGTGCCAGCTCGGTGCGGTTCGCGACGCCGAGCTTTTCGAAGATGTTGTGGAGGTGGACCTTTACCGTCCCCTCGCCGATGCCGAGCTCGGCGGCGATGTCGCGGTTCTTGAGGCCGCGCACGATGAGCGACGCGACCGAACGCTCGCGGGTGCTGAGCGCGGCCAGCGGCCCGGCTTCGGCGGAGCCGTCCTGCGCGGACAGGCTGAAGTCCATCGCACGCTGCAGGATGTCGTGGTCGATCCAGCGCCGCCCCGCCACCACTGCGTCGAGGCAGGTGAGGAGCTGCTGCATGGCGCTCGCCTTGATGACGAGGCCGTTCAAGCCGATTTGCAGCGCCTGGTAGACGCGCTCGTCCGACATCCGCCCGGTGAGCAGGATGACGGGGCGCTTGTCGCCGCGCTCGCGAAGTGTCCGCAGCACTTCGAAGCCGCTCCGCTCCGGCATGTCGAAGTCGAGGAGAAGAAGATCCGGCCGGGCCGCCGGGATCAGCTCAAGAGTCGCCGCGCCGTTTTCGGCTTCGCCGACCACTTCGTAGTTCGATCGCGAGAGGAGGAGCTTCACGCCTTCGCGGGTGAGCGGATCGTCGTCCGCCAGGAATATTCTCGTCATAACCTCGTCGTACGCAAAGCGGCCGCGCTCCTATCGGGCCGCGGCGGTTTCGATGCAACGTGAGATGCCGGCTTATGGGTCCGGTGCCGCCCTCAGCGGGGCGAAACGACGATGCGGACGAGCTTCGTGCTGTCGGCCAGCTCTTCTTCCGAGACCGCGACCGAGGCGCCGCCGGTGCAGGCCTTTGAGAGCGAAGCGGCCCCTGTGGCGGGATCGTATCCACGTGCGCGGCAGGTGGCGGGGACGTAGCCGCCGACCTCGATGCGGGCCACGGCGGCCGCGCTTGCCGACGGGTCCGCGCTCATTGCGGCAAGTCCAAGGACGTAGGTCAGCATCCGGGCAGGCCCTCCTGCATTCCGCTCTACAGCGTGAGACTTGCCGAGAACTTAGCGCGCGTACGGGAGTTCCCGCAGGTTCGATCCGGATCGAAACCGCGCCTCCGCGATTGTCGCGGCGGTCCCGCGACGCTAGGGCGCGGGCGCAGCGATCAGGCGAACAAGGGAAACAAAGCGCGATGTGGCGATATTTCAGGGGTGCGACCGTGTTCACGCTCGCCTGCCTCGGGCTGGCGGTCTGGCTCGGCTGGTCGACCACGGGCACGATCGGCGGGACGCTCGGCATCCTCTGGATCGTCGTCGTGCTTTCCGTCCTCGAAGTCTCGCTGTCCTTCGACAATGCGGTGGTGAACGCCACGGTCCTGAAGGACATGGATCCGATATGGCAGAGGCGCTTCCTCACCTGGGGCATCGCCTTCGCCGTCTTCGGCATGCGCGTCGTCTTTCCGGTCGCGATCGTCGCCATCGCCGCCAAGGTCGGGCCGATCGAGGCGGTGCAGCTCGCGGCCAACGATCCCGAGGAATATGAGCGGATGATCACCGCCGCCCATGTCGGCATCGCCGGCTTCGGCGGCGCCTTTCTCGCCATGGTCGGCCTCAAATTCTTCTTCGATCAGGACAAGGACATCCATTGGATCGGCGTCATCGAGAAGCGCCTCGCCCGCCTCGCCTCGATCGACGCCATCGACATCGCTCTCGTCCTTCTCGCCCTTTACGCCATTTCGCGCATGCTGAGCCCGGAGGACGCGTCGGCGCTGATCAACGCCGGCATCTTCGGCATCCTCGCCTACATCGCGGTGGAAGCGGTCAATTCCGTCCTGGAGCCGCCGAAGGTGGACGTCGCCAACGCGGCGGTGCGCTCGGGCCTCGGCGGCTTCCTGTACCTGAACGTCCTCGACAGCGCTTTCTCGTTCGACGGCGTGATCGGCGCCTTCGCGCTTTCGAACAACATCTTCATCATCGCTCTGGGCCTCGGGATCGGCGCCATGTTCGTCCGCTCGATGACCATTTTGCTCGTCGAAAAGGGCACGCTCGCCCAGTATCGCTATCTCGAGCACGGCGCCTTCTGGGCGATCCTCGCGCTCGCCGCGATCATGCTGCTTTCGGCGCGCTGGCACATTCCCGAAGTGATCACGGGCCTGATCGGCGCGGTCCTGATCGGCCTCTCGCTCTGGTGGTCGAGCCAGTATAATCGCCGCCGCATGGGCGACGCGCCCAGCGACGAGCCGCACACCCCCATCCGCCCCGGCGGGAGCCGCATCGAGGAGAAGGAGGCGGGAGGAGCCTGAGGCCCCTCCCCTCCCCGATCAGAAGCCGATGGAGGCGCGGGCGTAAAGGAAGCGCCCGTTGAAGCCGAACGGCGAGAAGCCCGAATAGGGCAGGTAATATTGGTTGATCGGATAGAAGCCGCCGCCTTCCGACGCCGGGCGCGCGCCGATCGGCGAACGGTCCGGATAGACGTCGAAGACGTTGTCGGCGCCGATGGCGAGCTCGAGCCTGCCGAAGGCGCGGTAACGCAGCTCCAGGTCCGTG
>DASQND010000097.1:0-4648 GCA_035645215.1 Allosphingosinicella sp. | reverse complement strand
TCGGGCGGGGTGGATTCGAGCCTCATCGTCGGGCTGCTCGCCGAAATGGGGCAGCACGGGCTTTCCACCTTCTCGATCGGCTTCGAGGAAGCGCACGGCGAGAAGGGCGACGAGTTCGTCTATTCGGACCTCATCGCCCGCCACTACGGCACCGACCACCACAAGCTCTTCGTGCCGTCCGAGGACCTCCTGCGGGAGCTTCCCGGCGCGATCGAGGCGATGGCCGAGCCGATGGTGAGCTACGACAATATCGGCTTCTATCTCTTGAGCCGCGAAGTCGCGAAGCACATCAAGGTCGTGCAGTCCGGCCAGGGCGCCGACGAGGTGTTCGCCGGCTATCACTGGTACCCGCCGCTCGCCGGCGCCAACGATCCGGTGGCGGCTTATGCGCGCGCATTCTTCGACCGCGATGCCGAGACGCTGAACGCGCATCTCGGGCCGGACTGGCGCAATGGCGGGACCCTGCCGCTGGACTATGTGCGCGAGCATTTCGCGCGGGCCGGGGCGGCCGATCCGGTGGCCAAGGCGCTGCGGCTCGACTCCACGGTGATGCTGGTCGACGATCCGGTGAAGCGGGTCGACAACATGACCATGGCCTGGGGGCTCGAAGCGCGGGTGCCGTTCCTCGACCATGACCTCGCCGAGCTTGCCGCCCGCATCCCTTCCGAGCTCAAGCTCGCCCACGGCGGCAAGGGCATATTGAAGGAGGTCGCGCGCCGCGTGATTCCATCGGAAGTGATCGACCGGCCCAAGGGTTATTTCCCGGTGCCGGCGCTTAAATATATCGACGGGCCGTATCTGGAGCTGGTGCGCGACGCCTTGACGTCGCGGGCGGCGCGCGAGCGGCAGCTCTTCGCGCCGGACTATCTCGAAGGGCTGTTCGCCGACCCGACGGGCCACATCACGCCGCTTCGGGGCTCCGAGCTTTGGCAGGTCGGCCTGCTCGAGCTTTGGCTCCAGACCCACGGGGTCGGCTGATGGGCGGCGTGCCCGGCCGCAGCCGCGGCGGCTTCACTGGGAGCCGCCGGCCGAACGATCCGCCGCTCCGCGCGGAAGCCGTGGCGGAGTGCGGCTGGGGGCGGGTGCTCTTCGCCCAAACGTTTGACGATCCGGCGCGGCTGGTGACCGCGATCCGCGCGGAGAATCCGGAGCAGCGCGACATCGCCATGTACGTGACGGACCCGCACGTCCTGATCGCCGCCTCGCCCGCCGAGCTGTTCCTCGATCCTTCCCACACCTACCGGCTGAACCTCGCCACCTACCGGCCGTGGGACCGGCGGCTGGCCGGCTTCTTCGTGCGCCGCATGGTGCCGGATACGGACGTGGATGCGGTGAACCGGCTCTACGCCCTCCACCGGATGGTGCCGATGGACCCCGCCTTTTTCGACGAAGGCGCCGACCCGCGCCTCCTCACCTATTTCGTCGCGGAGGATGCGGAGAGCGGCGCCGTCATCGGCACGGTGACCGGGATCGACCATGGCTGCGCGTTCGACGATCCGGACAGGGGCTCCTCGCTCTGGACCCTCGCCGTCGATCCGCAGACGCCGCATCTCGGCGTCGGAGAGGCGCTGATCCGCTGGCTCGCCGAACATTATATCGCGCGCGGCGCCGGTTCGATGGATCTCTCCGTCCTCCACGACAACCACGGCGCGATCGCACTTTACGAGAAGCTCGGCTTCCAGCGGCTGCCGGTCTTCGCTGTGAAGCGGCGCAACAGCATCAACGAGCGCCTCTTCGCCGGCCACGATCCGGCGAAGGACATGAACCCCTATGCACGGATCATCATCAACGAGGCGCGGCGGCGGAGCATCGGTGTCGACGTGATCGATGCCGAAGGCGGGCTGTTCCAGCTCCGCTCGGGCGGACGGACGGTGCGCTGCCGCGAAAGCCTGTCGGAGCTGACCAGCGCGGTGGCGCTCTCCATCTGCGACGACAAGGCGATGACTCGGCGCATCGCCCTGGCGGCAGGGGTGCCGGTGCCGGACGAAGTCGAGGCGGGCGATCTCGCCGCCGTCGAAGCGATGCTGAAGCGGCACGGGTCGCTGGTCGTCAAGCCGGCGCGCGGCGAGCAGGGGCGGGGCGTCGCGGTCGATCTCGAGACGATGGAGAGCGTCGAGCGCGCCATCGCCATCGCGCGCGGGCTGTCGGACACCGTGCTGGTGGAGAGCTTCCACAGGGGCGAGGATCTGAGGCTGGTCGTGATCAACTTCCGCCTGGTTGCCGCGGCGATCCGTCGGCCGGCGCAGGTGGTGGGGAACGGGCGGGACACGGTGCGCGACCTCATCGAGCGGCAGTCGCGGCGGCGGGCGGCGGCGACTGGCGGCGAGTCCCGAATCCCGCTCGATGCGGAGACGGAGCGCTGCGTCGCCAAGGCCGGCTACAAGATGGACGACGTGCCGCCGCCGGGCGCCGCCTTCGCGGTGCGCAAGGCGGCGAACCTCCATACGGGCGGGACCATCCACGACGTCACCGCCGAAGTGCATCCGCGGCTCGCCGAGGCCGCCATCGCGGTAGCGCGGGCGATCGACATTCCGGTTGTGGGCGTTGACTTCATCGTGAAGAGCCATAGCGACAGCGACTTCGTGTTCATCGAGGCGAACGAGCGGCCGGGCCTCGCCAATCACGAGCCGCAGCCGACGGCGGAGCGGTTCATCGACCTCCTCTTCCCGCTCACCATGCCCGCGAGCTGACCGGAACATGATGCCCACCATCGACACCGATTACCTGAAGGAGCAGCTCGCCCGGCTGCTCGCGATCGCGAGCCCGACGGGATACACGGACACCATCACCCGCACCGTCTCGGAAGAGCTCGGACGGCTCGGCATTCCCTTTTCGGTGACTCGGCGCGGGGCGATCCTGGCGGTGTACCGCGGGCGGGAGATCGAGGGCGCACGGGCGATCGTCGCGCATCTCGACACGCTCGGCGCGACCGTGAAGATGATCAAGGAGAATGGCCGGCTCGAGCTGGTCGCGATCGGCCATTGGTCGGCGCGCTCGGCGGAATATACGCGCTGCACGATCTTCACCGAAGGGGGGAGCTATCGCGGCACGATCCTGCCGCTCAAGGCGTCGGGGCATACGTTCAACGAGGAGGTGGATACGCAGCCGGTCGGCTGGCGGCATATCGAGGTGCGGATCGACGCCGACTGCACCGACCGCGTGAGCGTCGAAGCGCTCGGCATCCACATCGGCGATTTCGTCGCGATCGATCCGGGCACCGAGTTCCTCGACAACGGCTACATCGTCTCGCGCCATCTCGACGACAAAGCGGGCTGCGCGGCTGCGCTGGCGGCGATGAAGGCGATGGTGGACGCCAAGGTCGCAACGCCGGTCGACATCCACTTCATCTTCACGATCGCCGAGGAGGTGGGGTCGGGCGCGTCGGCGGTGCTGCTCGACAATGTCGTCGCCATGGTCTCGATCGACAACGGCACGACGGCACCGGGACAGAACAGCGCCGAATTCGGCGTGACGATCGGCATGGCGGACCAGGTGGGGCCGTTCGATTATCACCTTACCCGAAAGCTCATTCGCCTGTGCGAAGAAAATGGCGTTCGGCACCAGCGCGACGTGTTTCGCTATTACCGCTCGGACAGCGCCTCGGCGCTGGAGGGCGGGGCGGACGTCCGCACCGCGCTCATCACCTTCGGCATCGATGCGAGCCACGGCTACGAGCGCATCCACGTCCACGCGCTGAAGTCGATCGCGGAGCTGGTCGTGCTTTATTGCGCGAGCGCGGTGGAGATCGGGCGCGACATCGAGGAGCTGGCGGGGATCGAGGGCTTTACCCAGCAGCCGTTCGAGCCGGCGCCGCACAGCGCCGACGATCCTTCGGAGCACGGTTGAAGCGGCGGTGGCCGGCCGCCGCTGTCTAAACGAAGCAGGCGGGCTCACCGGCGGCGGTGAAGCGGGCGTGGTCGTTCTCGTGCGGGGCGGCGGCGGGCGCCTCCTCATCCAAGACGAGGGCGCCGAGACGGTCGGGATCGTAGCCCCCGGCGCTGCACAAGCGGCGCCAGTCGGTCACGCGGATCTCGGCGCCGTCCGTCTCGATGGTCTGGGAAAGGGAAAGGAGGGCGAGGATGCGCTTCACCCGCGTGAGGCTGACACCCAGCGCGCGGGCGAGGGCGCCGCGGGACAGGGGCACGGCGCCAGACATGTCGCCGGTGCGGCGGCTATATTGGAAGCCGAGCTCGCACAGGACGTAGGAGACTCGGCGAAGGGTGTTGCGGCGTTCGGTGCCGGCCTGCTCGGCGGCGATTGCGGAGCCCAAGGCGGCCTGGAAGTCCCAGTCGCGGTCCCGGCGCGCCGGCGCCATGAAGAGAAAGGGGAGCACGGCGACGTAAGCGGGTACCGGCGTCATCTGGACGCGCTCGGCCATCCTCTCTTATCTCCTGTTTTGTTCTTCTTTCCAAGCGCTTGAGGGGGACGTTTCGTTCCCGTTATTGTGTCTAACCTGGGTCAAGCTGGGCGCTAGCGGAGGCGCTCGGCGTGCCAGCGGAGGTGTTCCTCCATGAAGGTCGAGATGAAGAAGTAGCTGTGGTCGTAGCCCGGCTGCATGCGCAGCGTGAGCGGGATGCCGGCGTCGGCGCAGGCGCGCTCCAGGAGGTCGGGGCGGAGCTGCTGCCCGAGGAAAGTGTCGGCCTCGCCC
>DASQND010000096.1:0-7603 GCA_035645215.1 Allosphingosinicella sp. | reverse complement strand
CCGCTTCGCGGTCGCCCGGAGAGGCCCGCCGGCGGCGTCGCTTGCTTGCGCGTAGCCCCGCTACGCGTCTGCGCTGCGCTCCTTGCCGGCGGGCCGCTCCGGACGATCCCGGCCATTGCGGGTATTGAGTACGGACCCTAGGTTGCGGGCCGCCCGGACGCGGTCTAGCCTTCCGCACCGCCCCATACAGGGGGGGCGGCGGAGGATGCAGGATGAGAACGTACCTGATCGCAGCGCTGGTCGCGGCAGCGGCAATTGCGGCACCGGCGCAGGCGCAAGGCGAGCGCTGGCAGCACGAAGAGAGCGGGATCAGCGTGCCGCGCAGCATCGGCGACATGAGCCTTTCGCAGGAGCGGGACGGCTCGGGCGGCCAGAAATACGATATGGTCCTGCAATATGGAACGAGCCGGACGCCGGTCACGCTCTACGTCTACCGATCGGCTTACCCGAATGCGGCGATCTGGTTCGAACGGACGCGCCTCGCGATGAACGCGAATGTCGGCGCGGACGTCCAGTCCGCCGCGCCGCGCAGCTTCACGCTCGGCGGGGCTACGGCGCCCAACGGCCTGCGCGAGGAGATTGCGCTGGCCGGCGGCCAGGCGACGGGCGTGGCGATCGCGCAGGTCGGCGAGTGGATCGTGAAGCTGCGCATCACGTCCAACGAAATCGGCCGCGCCGCCATCGCCGAGCGGATGGACCGGCTCCTCGAAGCCCTGCGGTTCGCGAACCCGGCTCCGGCCACCCACCCGCTGACGGTTCCCGGCCCGTGCGCAGACGGACACGCGATGCGCGGCCGGCAGCTCCGGCTCAATTCGCGCCACCGGGCGACGGCGGCGGCCGTAAGCGTCCTCGGCTATGGCGACGCGCGCGGGATCGGCGGGCTCGCGGCCGAGCCGGCTCGCTGGTGCCGGGTCACGCAGACCAAGCTGCCGGTGCAGCTCGGCAGCCTCTACCGGCGCCGCGACGGGAACGGCTGGGTCGCCCTGCTCGGCGATTCGGGGCGCGCCGCCGCCGCCTTTCTGACGGAATTGCCGGGCGACAGCGTGCGCGCGGTGCTTTTCGCCAGCCTGCCTGCCTCGACTCATTCCGTCGCCGCCTATGACGGCGTGCCCGATCCCGAGGAGGCGATCCCTCTCGCCATTCCGGTGGTGATCGGCCAGGCCCGCGGCATCGCCGAAATGGGAACCGAGCCCGCCGACGGGCCGAGGCGCCGCCGGGATTGAGCTTCGGCGCGCCGCCGGGCGGTTGGCGAACGGCTTGAAAGCGGACATAGCGGCCGCTGTTTAGGGAGGCTCTGCATGCGCATGACGATCTGGACCGCGGCGGCGCTCCTTGCCCTGGCCGGCGCATCTGCTCCCGCCGGAGCGGCGGTGCAGGGACAGGCGGCGGCTCAGCCGCAGCCGCGCAACCTGAACGTGCCGGCGCGCTCCGCCTGGCAGCACGCCGCGACTGGAATGATCCTCCCGCGCGAGGCGGGCGGCCTGGCGCGGCGCGAGGTCGCCGATCTCGGCACGGGCGAGCTCGACATCGTCGGCCAATATGAAGGGACGGGCGGGACGGTAGCGACCGTCTACCTGTTCCGCACCGCCGTTCCCGACGTTTCCTTGTGGTTCGACCGCGCGCTGACCGCCGTTCGGGAGCGTGGGGATCAATATGGCACGCCGGGCGCGGTCGTGCCCGCCGCCTTCGCGCGCCCGGGCGCCGCCGTTCCTTCCGGGCTGCGCACCGCCTTCGACCTTTCAGGAAGGCAGCTTCGCAGCACCGCCCTTGCCGTCGCGCCGCTCGGCGACTTTCTGGTCAAGGTCAGGCTCAGCGCTCCGGCGCTCGACCAGGCGGGCATCGACGCCCTGCTCACCCGCTTCGTGGAAGGATTGCGCTGGCCCGCGCCCCGCGCGGCCGAGTTCGCCGCCGCGCCCGTCGCGCCCTGCGCCGAGCCGCTGCGCCTCCGCCGGGCGCGGCTCGTGCGGTCCGATCTGGCGACCAGCCTGCTGGACGCCTTGAGCGGCACGATCCGGCCGACGCCGAGCGCCACCGAGCGGCCGCCCGCCTTCTGCCGGGAGCCGGGCGCGAGCCTGCGCTACGGCGTGTACCGGCCGGAGGGGACGCGGAGCGCCTACCTCATCGCGCTGAACGACGCGGGCATCGCCCTGTCGGTCGGCCCGGGCCTCGGCGCCCTGCTCGACGAGCGGCCGAGCGGACGCGTGTCGATGACCTTGCTCGAGCGCGGCTCGACAAGCTCCCTGCCCGCGTTCAACCGCCTGCCGCCGCCCGAGCAGGCGATCGCCGTCGCCTTCGGGAGCCGGGGCCCCGGCTTCACCGTTTCGACCGGCGAGGACCGCGACTGAGATGTTCTTCTCTTTCGTCGACGAGCTTCGCGCCGCGGGCATTCCCGCTTCGATCAAGGAGCATCTGACCCTCCTCCAAGCGCTCGATGCCGACGTGATCCGCTCCAGCCCGGAGGAATTCTACTATCTCGCCCGCGCGACCTTCGTGAAGGACGAGACCCTGCTCGACCGGTTCGATCAGGTGTTCGGCAAGGTCTTCAAGGGCCTCGAAGCGGATTACGGGACCGAGGCCGTGCCGATCCCGGAGGAGTGGCTGAGAAAGGTCGCCGAGCTTTACCTGACGCCCGAGCAGATGGCGGAAATCCAGTCGCTGGGTTCCTGGGAAGAGATCATGGAGACGCTGAAGAAAAGGCTCGAGGAGCAGCAAGGACGGCACCAGGGCGGCTCGAAGTGGATCGGGACGGGCGGCACCTCCCCCTACGGCGCCTACGGCTACAATCCGGAAGGCGTGCGCATCGGGCAGGAGAGCGGGCGCAACCGATCGGCGATCAAGGTCTGGGACAAGAGGGAGTTTCGCAACCTCGATTCGGACAGGGAGCTCGGCACCCGCAACATCAAGGTCGCGCTCCGGCGCCTGCGCCGCTTCGCGCGCGAAGGCGCGGCCGACGAGCTGGACCTCGATGGCACGATCGACGGCACGGCGCGCAAGGGATGGCTCGACATCCGAATGCGCCCCGAGCGGCACAATGCGGTGAAATTGCTCCTCTTCCTCGACGTCGGCGGATCGATGGACCCGTTCGTCACAATCTGCGAGGAGCTGTTCTCGGCGGCCAATTCGGAGTTCAAAAACCTCGAATTCTTCTACTTCCACAACTGCCTCTACGAAAGCGTGTGGAAGGACAATCGGCGCCGCTTTTCCGAACGCACGCCGACCTGGGACGTGCTCCACAAATACGGCCACGATTATAAGGTGATCTTCGTCGGCGACGCTTCGATGAGCCCGTACGAAGTCACGCATCCAGGCGGATCGGTCGAGCATTTCAACGAGGAAGCGGGCGCCGTCTGGCTGAAGCGCGTGACGAGCATCTATCCCTCGACGGTGTGGCTGAACCCGACTCCCGAGCAATATTGGAACTACACCGCGTCCACCGCCATCGTCCGCGAGCTGATGGCGGACCGGATGTACGGCCTGACCGTCGACGGCCTCGACCAGGCGATGCGCTCGCTCAGCCGCAAGAGCTGAAAGCCGGCGGCTCTTACTGGAGCGTCGGCGTGACCGGTTCGATCAGGCCGGCGCGGCGGAGAAGGGCGAGGAGGCCTTCCAGGGCGGGGCGGCCATGTTGCGGGAAGCGGGCGACGAGCTGCTGGAGCGAGGTCAGGTTCTGCGCCAGCACCCACTCGGCGGGCTCTTCGAGGAGGCCGAGCGGGGCTTCGCCGCCCTGCCAGAGGAGCACCGTCCCGCTTTCTCGCGGCAGGATTTCGACCTGGCGCTGGGTGCGGGCGTAGAAATCGAGACTTGGGCGCTCCGGAAGGGAGACTTGGGAATAGGGCCTGGCGAGGGAAAGCTGGCGATTGACGACGGAATTCCTGAAAAGCGGCGTCCGCATCAGCGCCGCGGCCCGCGCGCCGAGCTTTTCGAGCCGTTCGGCGAGGAGCCGGCCGTCCTCGGCCCGTCCGTCGGGGAGGTAGGCGCGGAAGTCCGGGTCCAGCATCGCGACCTCCTCGAGGAGCCGGAAGAGGATGCGGCCGGTCTGGGGGGCGAGCGAGAATGTGACGTGGAGCGAGGCGTCCGTCGAGGCGAGCGCGTCGTGGTAGAAGCCGCGCGGGATGTAGAGGAGGTCGCCGGGGCGCATGCGGACTTCCATTGCGACCCTGCCCTTGCCCTGGTCGATCAGCGCCTGCGCGTCTTCGCCGCGATATTGCTCGACCGGATCGAGCTCGCGATTCTCGTAGATGCGCCAGACTTTCTCGCCCTCGCAGTGGACGGCGAAGACCTCGTGGAGGTCGCAGTGGGTGTGAAAGGCCTGGATGCCCTGGAAGGAGCAATAAGCGTTGGCCCCGGACGTGCCGAGGAAACGCTCCGACAGCATCGCGGTGACGCGGCGCAGCTCCGGCGCTGCGTCCTCCACCGAATCGGCGACGAGGCTCGCGCCCATGGCGAGAAAGGCCTGGATCTTGGCCGGGTCGGCGCGGCGGACGGGGCCGGCGGGAGTTGCGACCTCGTCGACATAATGGTCGGGCCCGAGCGGATTTCCGTTCAGGATCACCTTGGCATTGGCTTCGGTCCAGTGCGAGGCGATGCCGAGGATCGCGTTGAGACGCGGCCAGGGGAGAAGCGCCCGCCGGCGCTCGCCCGCTTCGCCCTCCGCCGGGATGTGGAGCGGCGCGCGGCCATAGACTTCGCGCTGGAAGCGCTCCGCCGGAAAGGGCGCGATGAACTGGGCGAGATCCATGGGGCCTGAGCTAGTCAGGGCGGCGGTGACTGTCGAGCCCCGGCTTCGCCGCGCGGGACCCGGGTCGCACTCGGCGAGTGCGGACATGGGATGTTCGCCAGCGGGTGTTCGCCACTATGCCTGGAGTGCGGCCGCCTAACCGGCGCATTGGGTGCGCCTCCTCGCCAACAATAAACTGTTCGCGTCGCAAGCGGCGACAATAAACTGTTCGCGTCGCAAGCGGCGACAGTCATTTGAGCGTCGCAACCAGCCAGGTGAAGTCGGCGGAACGCCTATGCACATTGCTCCGTGACAAAAATACCGCACCAAGCGGGACGCAGCTGACTCAATCGCGCGCGAAGCAAGTCGGACAGGTTGGTTCGGGAACGTGCATGTCTCAAGACCCAGAATATACTCACCCGTGACTTGATTCAAAAAAATTGGTTGGATAAATTTCGTGAACCACTGCCACGATGCTATGGAGAGGAGGTTTTCGAATGGGAGCATGCAGTGATCGTCGTGTGGCTCAGTTCCAGTATGAATCGTTGGAAGGCATCTCGTCAGCCCTCGGCACCGCGGGTGCGATACTGAGGCTCGGAAAGTACATTCCGCACGCCGTGACACAGGGGGCCGCAAAAGTCGGCTGGGCCGCGGGCGGTGGCGCGACCGCTGCGCGCTGGGCCGCGCAGCGATATCGCGACAGGTACGACCAGCTCGAACAAGCGTGTCAGCAGGAGCAGAACCCTTATCAGCCAACCTCGCCTCGCCCAACCGGCGGCGGCGGCGGCGGCGGCTTTGGCGGCGGCGCGGTCAGCGGCGGCTATACGCCGCGCATGGATTGGGAATGGCAGCATGGGTGGTCGACCTACGATCCCGTGACTGAAACCTTCACGGTGACTGCCGGCAGGTGGGTCCCGGTCTGGCGCCCGATCGTCTTCGACATTGCGGCGACGGCTTCGACTTCAGGACGGAGGCGAATTCGATCGTGGCGGATGCGGAACATGACGGCACGGTGACCGCGCGCTCCTGGGTCGGTCCCACGGACGGTCTGCTCGTCTACGACCACAATCAAAACGGAATCGGCGAAACCGCCGAATGGGTGCTGACCTCGTTCGTGGCCGGCGCGGCCAACGATGTCGAAGCTCTCCGTGCCTTCGATACCAACAGGGACGGTATGTTCGGCCCGGGCGACGCCGAGTTCCACAAGTTCAAGGTCGGCATCGACGCCAATCAGGACGGTATCTTCTCGGTCGGCGAGCTTCACAGCCTCGCGTCGATAGCTTCAGTTCGATGGCCCTGACGGAGGGCTATGACGTGATCGACCAAGGGGGACGGGAACTGGTGCCGGGCATCACGTTCGATTACATCGGCAACGCTTTTTCGTCCCAAGGCGGGTACATCAAGTACGCTTCCGTGGGTTTCATGGAGCAGCCGAACCAGAGACTGCTTTATCAGGACGGCAGTGCATCCATCGCGCTTAAGGGTGACATCAAGTCGTTCTTCTGGAACAGCGCCGCTCCGCTGAACGTGTCCACGGCGACCTTCAGCTATGCCGGGCACGGCGGCTTCGCGAATATTTTCGCCGGCTCGGGCAACGACGTCCTTTACGGTGGGTCGGAGTCGAACATCCTCTACGGTGGAGCCGGCGTGGACCAGCTCTTCGGCGATGCCGGAAACGACGTGCTGATGGCCGACGCGGCGGATCTCGCCTACGGCATCGTTTCGGGCGGCGACGGCTTCGACACGCTCGTCCTGGAGGGTTCCGTCTCCGGACTGGTCTACGCCGCCGACTACCAGGTCGAGAGCATCGTCGGCACGGACAGCCACGACTATCTCGTGGGCGCAGGCAGCACGGAGGGCGTGTTCCTCTACGGCATGGCCGGCAACGATCAGCTCTTCGGCTCCGCTCGTGGCAATCCTCATCCATGCAATTCTCGCGTGGCGGAACGCGCAGGCAAAGCCGAGCCGCCCTCCCTCGCGCCGATCCCGTAGCGGTGACGCTCCGCCGCCACGACAAGCTCAGCGGCCTTAGCAATCGGGCAAACTCATGCTCACCGCGTCGCCGCCATGTCCCAGTTCCAATCCCCCCTCCTCAGCACGCCGACGAGCGCGGCTACCTCCACCAATTGACCGACGCCGAGGGGCTCGACGCCCTCGCCGCCTCGGGCGCGGTGATCCCAGGCTATATCGCCTTCGACGCGACGGCGCCCTCGCTTCTTCGGGTGGTCCCCCTCCCCATCGTCCCGTTGGGGAGGATTTTCAGCCGCTTCTCAGGAGGGCGACGGCGGAGTCTCGTTCGAAGAGGTAGAGAAGGACGCGCGCCGCCCTTCCGCGTTCGCCCTCGAGGCCGCCGTCGCGATCCACCAGGAGCCGCGCGTCGTCACTTGCCGTCTGGGCGAGCTCCGAAATCTGTTCGGGGCTGGCGAGGCGGAATTGGGCTTCGCCGCTCTGCCTGGTGCCAAGGATCTCGCCGGCGCCGCGCAGGCGCAGATCCTCTTCGGCGATGCGGAAGCCGTCGTTGGTTTCGCGCATGAGGGCAAGGCGCGCGCGGCCGGTTTCGCTCAGCGCGTTGCCGCGCAGGAGGAGGCAGACGGAGCGGCCCTCCCCTCGCCCGACGCGGCCGCGAAGCTGGTGGAGCTGGGCGAGGCCGAAGCGGTCGGCGCCTTCGACGATCATCAGCGTCGCGTTGGGGACGTCGACGCCGACTTCGATCACGGTGGTGGCGACGAGGACGGAGATCGCGCCTTGCGAGAAAGCGGCCATGACTTCGTCCTTTTCCGGGCCCTTCATCCGGCCGTGGACGAGGCCGACCTTTTCGCCGAAGCGCAAGCGGAGGACCTGCGCGCGCTCCTCGGCGGCGGCCTGGTCGGAGGCTTCGCTTTCCTC
>DASQND010000095.1:0-4549 GCA_035645215.1 Allosphingosinicella sp. | reverse complement strand
TCGTAGAGCATGCGGAGCGACACCTTGCAGGCCTGCGGGCTCTTGCAGGCGAGGCTTTCGAGCTGGGCCTGCGCCCATTCGGACTCCTCACGCTGCAGTGCGGCGAGGACGTCCTCGAGATCGTCGGAAGCGAAGAGGCGGTCGATGTCCGCAAGGTGCGCCTCGATCCTGGCCGGCGGGGGCGGGGTGGCGTGCTCGGCGAGCAAAGCCTCGATCCGGTCGGGCTCGGCGCCGATGCGTGCCTTCAAATCGTCGAGGGACAGGCTCTCGACATAATGGGTGGCGAGGCCGAGGCGGAGGCACTCGGCGCCGTCGAGCCGGGCGCCGGTCAGCGCGAGAAACCAGCCGACGCGGCCGGGGAGGCGTGAGAGATACCAGCCGCCGCCGACGTCCGGGAACAGGCCGATCGCCGTCTCGGGCATGGCGAAGCGGGTATTCTCGGTCGCGACCCGGAAGCGGCAGGGCTGCGAAATGCCGACGCCGCCGCCCATGGTGATCCCGTCCATGAAGGCGACAGTCGGCTTGACGTAAGTGAAGAGGAGGTGGTTGAGCCGATATTCCTCGTGAAAAAAGGCGCGCGCCTCGGCGCCGTCCGAAGCGCCGCTCCTCGCCAGCATGACGACGTCGCCGCCGGCGCAGAAGCCGCGGCCTTCGGCATGATCGAGCATCATCGCATCGACGGAGGTGTCGCGGCGCCATTCGAGCAAAGCTTCGATCATCGCGGTGCACATGTCGCGGGTGAGCGCGTGGAGCGCCTTTGGGCGGTTCAGGCGGATGCGGCCGACGCGGTTCTCGACGGTGGTGATGATGTCGGTGGTCATGTCATCCGCTCTGCGTCATTGCGAGCGAAGCGAAGCAATCCAGTGGGCGTAGGTGCAAGTCTCCGCCGCCCACTGGATTGCTTCGTCGCTTCGCTCCTCGCAATTACGGCACTCACTGCCGCAGCATGTCGCGGGCGATCACGTGGCGCATGATCTGGTTGGTGCCTTCGAGGATCGAATGGACTCGAAGGTCGCGCCAGAAGCGCTCGATCGGATAATCCTGGAGATAGCCGTAGCCGCCGTGGAGCTGGAGCGCGCGGTCGACCACGGAGGAGCCGGTGTCCGTCGCGAGGCGCTTCGCCATGGCGGCGAAGCGGGTCTTGTCCGGCGCATTGTCCGTCACCTTGGCCGCGGCCGTGTAGAGCAGCATGCGCGCCGCCTGGAGTTCGGTTTCCATGTCGGCGAGGGTGAACTGCGTCGCCTGGAAGTCCGAGACGGCCTGGCCGAACTGCTTGCGCTCCTTCGTGTAGGAGATCGCTTCGTCGAGGCAGCGCTGCGCGCCGCCAAGCGAGCAGGCGCCGATGTTGAGGCGGCCGCCGTCGAGGCCCATCATCGCGATCCGGAAGCCCTCGCCCTCGGCGCCGACGAGGTTCTCTGCGGGGACGCGGACCTCGTCGAAATTGACCTGGGCCGTCGGCTGCGAATGCCAGCCGAGCTTCTTTTCCTGCGCGCCGAAGCTGACGCCGGGCATGTCCTTTTCGACGACCAGCGCGCTGATCCCCTTGGGGCCCTCCTGGCCGGTGCGGACCATGGTGACGTAGACCTCGTTCTCGCCGCCGCCCGAAATGAAGGCCTTGGAGCCGGAGACGACATAATGATCGCCGTCCTTGACCGCGCGGGTCTTGAGCCCCGCGGCGTCCGAGCCGGAGCCGGGCTCGGTCAGGCAATAGGAGCCGATCTGCTCCATGGTCACCATCCTCGGGAGGTACTTCTGCTTCACGGCGGCCGAGCCGAAGCGGTCGATCATCCAGCTCGCCATGTTGTGGATCGAGATGAAGGCGGAGGTGGAGGGGCAGCCATAGGCCATCGCCTCCATGATCAAGGCCGATTCGAGCCGGCCGAGGCCGATGCCGCCGCTTTCCTCCGACACGTAGATGGCGCCGAAGCCCAGTTCGGCCGCTGCACGGATCGTGTCGCGCGGGAAGATATGCTTCTCGTCCCATTCCGCCGCGTGGGGCGTGATCGCGTCGGCGGTGAAGCTTTGCGCCATTTCCTGGATCTGGCGCTGCTCGTCGGTAAGGTCGAACTGGCTCATGGGGCTCTCTTGCGGGAAGGTGTTGCGGGTTCCCTTAGCGCCAAGCGGCGGGCGTGACAGCCCCGATCATGGTTGCGTCTGTACGTCGTGCAGCACCTGCTCGGAGAAGATGCGGTTCGCGACCGCCAGGTTGTTGCGCTCGTACCAGCGCGGCGCGGGGAGGCCCTTTTCCCAGGCGATGGCTTCGATCAGCGTGCCCTGGGCGACGGGCACGTTCGGCATGACGGTGCGCAGCGGATCGGCGAAGGCTTCGTCGGCGGTGACGATCTCCCAGCCGCGGGCGCGCAGCGCGGCGACGAGGTCGGCGATCCAGAGGGCGGCGAGGTCGGTCTCGTGGAGGAGGAGGACATGGGCGGGCGAGCGGCCGATCGTCCGGCGGGCGAGGCCGTCGTAGAACTCCGCGGCTTCGACATGAGTCTCGATGTAAAGGTGCTGCAGCGCCTCCCGGTCGATCGGAAGGCCGGAGCGGACCGCGTCGATCGTCCTTTGCTCCATGTTCCAGTCGGAGCCGTCGACGGTGACGTAGCCGTTTTGGAGACCGCGCTGGGCGAGCCCGGCACGGATGGCGTCGCGCCTCGCGAGGTCGCGGCGGCCTTCGTTCAGATACGGAAAGCGGAACCAGGGGCGGCGGCCTTCGCGGCCGCGAAGCCAGTCCTCGGCGCGATCGATGTCGGCGAGATAGGCTTCGGCGGTGACCGCGGTCAGCGCCGGGTGGCTGAAACTGTGATTGGCGAGGACGTGCCCGGCGCGGACATAATCCGCGATCCGCCGCTCGCCGCCCTGGCCGTGCGGCTGCGCCAGGCTCCCCGGATTGACGAAGAATGCCGCCTGCCGGACTCGCGCGGCGCGGAGGCCGGCGATCAGGCGCTGAGTCCGCTCGTCAGGCGTGAAGAAAGCGCCGGGCTGGCGGGGAATGTCGTCGAAGGTGAGGGCGATGCGCTTGGTCTCGGGCTCCGCTCCCGTGATCGTGGCGCAGGCGGCGGCGAGGGGGAGGAGCAGGAGGGCGAACAGGAGCCGGAGCAGGGTCATGGCGGACCTATAGCATTCCTCCCCGGAACGGGGAGGGGGACCATGCGAAGCATGGTGGAGGGGGCCCGCGCCTCCATGCTCGCTGCGCTCGCCCCCTCCACCGCACTTCGTGCGGTCCCCCTCCCCGTGCCGGGGAGGAGTTACTTCACCCCATCGTCGGAATGACGAACGCATTCTCGCCGGTGACGCTCCCGTCCGGCCAGCGCTGCGTGACCTTCTTGGACTTGGTCCAGAAGCGCACCCCTTCCGGGCCGTGCTGGTCGATGTCGCCGAAGCCGGAGCGCTTCCAGCCGCCGAAGGTGTGGTAGGCGACCGGCACAGGAATCGGCACGTTGATGCCGACCATGCCGACATTGACGCGCGCCGCGAATTCGCGGGCGGCGTGGCCGTTGCGCGTGAAGATGGCGACGCCGTTGCCGTACTGGTGCTCGGAAGGGAGGCGCAAAGCCTCCTCGAAGCCGTCGGCGCGGACCATCTGGAGGACGGGGCCGAAAATTTCCTCCTGGTAGGAGCGGAAACTGGGCTTCACATGGTCGAAGAAGGTCGGGCCGATGAAGAAGCCTTCCTCATGGCCCTGGAGCGCGAAGCCGCGGCCGTCGACGACGAGCTCGCCGCCTTCGTCGGCGCACATCTGGATATACTGCTCGATCCGCGCCTTGTGGGCGGCGTTGATGACCGGGCCGTAATGGGCCTCGTCGTCGGTCGAGACGCCGACGCGCAGAGCCCGAATGGCGGGGATGAGCTTTTCGCGAAGGTCGTTCGCCGTTTTCTCGCCGACGGGGACGACCACGGGGAGCGCCATGCAGCGCTCGCCGGCGGAGCCGAAGGCGGCGCCGGCGAGATCGTTCACGACCATGTCGAGGTCGGCGTCGGGCATGACGATGCCGTGATTCTTGGCGCCGCCGAAGGCCTGGACGCGCTTCCCGTTCGCGGTGCCGCGCGAGTAGATGTACTGCGCGATGTCGGAGGAGCCGACGAAGCTGATCGCCTTGATCGACTCGTGGTCCAGGATCGCATCGACCATCTCCTTGTCGCCGTGGACGACCTGGAGGATGCCGTCGGGGAGGCCCGCTTCCTTCATCAGCTCGGCGAGGCGGATCGGAACCGACGGGTCGCGCTCGGAGGGCTTCAGGATGAAGGCGTTGCCGCAGGCGATGGCCACGCCGAACATCCACATCGGGATCATGGCGGGGAAGTTGAACGGCGTGATGCCGGCGACGAGGCCCAAAGGCTGGCGCATCGAATAGACGTCGATGCCGGGGCCGGCGCCCTGCGTGAACTCGCCCTTCAGGACATGGGGGATGCCGCAGGCGAATTCGATCACTTCGAGGCCGCGCTGGATGTCGCCGCGCGAGTCGGCGAGGACCTTGCCGTGCTCGGAGCTGAGCAGGCGGGCGAGCTCGTCCATGTTGCGCTCGACCAGTTCCTTATATTTGAACATGAC
>DASQND010000094.1:0-19924 GCA_035645215.1 Allosphingosinicella sp. | reverse complement strand
ACATGGCCGAGCGCGTCGGCGATGCGCAGCGAAAGCGCGCGGGCTTCCTCGACATGCGCGGCGAGATCGGAGCCCGCGGGGACGAGGCAGCGCTCGAGGATGCCCTTTTCGTGGACGTTGCGCGGCGCGTCCCAGAAGACGGTCTCGCCGGAGGCCGAGCGGCAGAGGAGGATCGAGAATTCGGCGGTGAACTCGACGAAGGCTTCGAGGACGGCGGGGGCGCCGCGCAGCGCCTTCCAGGCCTCGTCGGCGTCGGCTGGGGAGAATATCCGGGCCTGACCCTTGCCGTCATAGCCGAAGCGCCGGGTCTTGAGGATGGCCGGGGTGCCGAGCGCGGCCACGGCTGCGTCGAGGCCGGCTCGGTCGTGCACCGCGGCGAAGCAAGCGGGACGGCCGCCGAGGCTTTGCACGAATTCCTTTTCGGCGAGCCGATCCTGCGCGATTTCGAGCGAGCGGCGGGGCGGGAAGAGCGGCGTCTCGGCGGCCAGTGCTGCGAGGGGGGCGGCGGCGATGTTCTCGAACTCGTAGGTGGCGACGTCCACCGAAGCGCCAAAGCGGGCGAGCGCGGCTTCGTCGCCGTAATCGCCCCGGGTGAAGAGGGCCGCGACTTCGGCGGCGGGCGGAAGCGCCTCGTCGGGCGCGTAGACGTGGCATTTGTAGCCGAGCCGCGCCGCCGCCACCGCAAGCATGCGGCCGAGCTGGCCGCCGCCGAGGATGCCGATGGTCGAGCCGGGTTGAAGCATCATTCCGGCGTGTCGGGAATGGCGTCCGTCTGGCGGGCCCGCCATGCGTCGAGCTTCGCGGCGAGCGCCTCGTCCGTGGTCGCGAGGATGGCGACGGCGAGGAGGCCGGCGTTGACCGCGCCGGCCTTGCCGATGGCGAGGGTGCCGACCGGCACGCCGGCGGGCATCTGGACGATCGACAGCAGGCTGTCCCAACCCGACAAAGTCCTCGATTCGACCGGCACGCCGAGAACCGGCAGGCGGGTCATCGAGGCGGCCATGCCCGGAAGGTGGGCCGCCCCGCCGGCGCCGGCGATGATGACGCGCAGGCCGCGGGCGGCGGCGCCCATGGCGTATTCGTACAGGCGCTCGGGCGTACGGTGGGCGGAGACGACGCGGGTCTCGTGGGGCACGCCCAGCTCGGCGAGGATTTCGGCCGCGTGGCGCATCGTCTCCCAATCGGAGCGGCTGCCCATGATGATCCCGATGAGGGGCGCTTCGTCTGCCATGTTCGTCCGCTTGTGCCGGGAGAAGCGCCACCGTTTAGCGGCGCGTGCCAGGGCGGGCAATCGGGCGCTGGCAATCGGGGCTGGACGATCGGCGTACGCTTGAAGGATCGTTAACCGTTTCGCCTTACGGTCCTTCCAGATCAGACTTTCTTGGGGGGTGAACCGTGGCGACGGAAACGAATGTGAGCGAAACGGACACCGGCTACGAAGCGCTGGCGGACGAGAATGCGCTGCTTCGCGCCTCGCTCGCCGAGATGCGCGAGCGGCTGGAGGAGTTGGAGCAGCTCGCCGACACGGACACGCTGACCCCGCTTCCCAACCGCCGCCGCTTCGAGCGCGAGCTCGCCCGCGCCGTCAGCCAATCGAACCGCCACGGCACGCCGGCGGCAGTGCTCTACATCGATCTGAACGGTTTGAAGCGCGTCAACGACCGCCATGGCCACCTCGCCGGCGACGCGGCCTTGATCCACGTCGCGCGGCTGCTCCAGGAGCTGATCCGCGGCACGGACGTCGTTGCCCGCATCGGCGGCGACGAGTTCGGGCTGATCCTCGACCATCTCGACCACAACAGCGCGATCGACACCGCCGAGCGCATTTCACGCTGCATCGCGGCGAGCCCGCTCGATCTCGGCGGGACCGAGGTGCGCCTCGACGCCGCGATCGGAGTCGCGACCATCCTTCAGGGCGACAGCGCGGCGGATGTGATGAGCCGCGCCGACCGCAACATGTACCGCGCGAAGAGCGAAGGCTGAGGCGAGCGCAGCGGAAATCTGAGCGAGAACGTCATCCCGGCGAAGGCCGGGATCTCCGGACCAGAAGTCGCTGGAGTCTGTGCAGGTCACCGTCGACGCATTGCAGTGCCGCCCGCGCTCTTCACCCGCTGAGATCCCGGCCTTCGCCGGGATGACGTGCTTGGCGCGACCCGCCCCTTACCGATCCTTCAGATAATAGCGCTCCACCTCCGAAAGATCGTCGGCGAGTTCGTAGACGATGGGCTGGCCGGTCGGGATTTCGAGCGCTGCGATCTCGCCTTCGGGGATGTTGGACAGGTGCTTCACCAGCGCGCGCAGCGAATTGCCGTGGGCTGAAATGAGGACGCGCCGGCCGCTCCTCAGAGCTGGAGCGATGCGGGCTTCCCAATAGGGCAGGACCCGCTCGATCGTATCCTTGAGGCTTTCGCTCGAAGGAATCGCGATGCCCGCGTAGCGGCGGTCGGCGGCGAGGTCGTAGGGGCTGCCGGGCTCCATCGGCGGCGGCGGCACGTCGAAGGAGCGGCGCCAGATATGGACCTGCTCGTCGCCGTGCTTCGCCGCGGTCTCGGCCTTGTCGAGGCCGGTCAAGCCGCCATAATGGCGCTCGTTGAGCTGCCAGTCCTTCTCCACGGGGAGCCAGAGCCGGTCCATCTCCTCGAGGGCGAGGTTCAACGTCTTGATCGCGCGCTTCTGGAGGCTGGTGAAGCAGAGATCGAAATCGAGCCCCCGCTCGGCCATCAGCGCGCCGGCCGCGCGCGCTTCCAGGGCGCCCTTCTCGGTGACGTCGACGTCCCACCAGCCGGTGAAGCGGTTTTCGAGGTTCCAGGCGGACTGGCCGTGGCGGATGAGGACGAGGCGGGGCATTGGCACTCCTGCGGTGTGGTAACTCGGCCGTTCGCCCCGAGTAGGGACCGAGCTTGTCGACGGCCCGTATCGAGGGGTCCCTCGATACGCCGCCTCGACTTCGCTCGACGGCTACTCGGGACGAACGGCGGAGATGAGAATCTTCAGCGCTTCCGCTCCTTCAGCCTCGGCGCGATGGCGTGGAGGGCGTCGAGGCAGGAGCGGCCCAGCGCGATGCAGCGCTCGGGCGACCAGCCGGCGACGGGATCGGGCAAGTCGTCATTGTCCTTGAACGGCATCTCCAGCGTCATCGAGACGGCACCGAAGCGCTCGGCGAGCTGGGCCGTCGACATGGACAGGTTCGCCTGCCCCGGGCGCGGGATCTCGTAGCCCTTGGCGGTCTGGAAATCGGGCGAGATGCGGACCAGCGCGTCCGAGAACGCATCGTACAGGTCCTGCTGCTCGCGCTTCAGCGAGGGAATGCCTTCGAAGCCGGCGAGGAAGTTGGCGGGAATCGCCTCGTCGCCGTGAATGTCCATCGCGAAATCGACGCCGGTGCGGTCCATCTCGGCGAGCACGTGGAAGACTTCGGGGCTGCGCTCCAGGCTCGGCGCGTGCCATTCGCGGTTCAAGTTCACGCCGGCCGCGTTGGTCCTGAGGTGCCCGCGCTTGGAGCCGTCGGGATTCATGTTGGGGACGATGTGAAAGGTGGCGAGCTCGCGCAGCCGCCGGGAGACGGGATCGGCGTCGTCGAGCAGCTTCTCGACCGCGCCTTCCATCCACCACTGCGCCATGGTCTCGCCCGGATGCTGGCGCCCGTAGAGCCAGACGGAGAGCGGGCCGCGGCCGATCCGCAGGTAATCGAGCTCCTGCCCGTCAAGCGTGGTGCCGAGCGAGCGATAGTCGACTTCGGGATGCTCGGCCGCCGCGGCGATGAAATCGTGGTGCCGCTCGGTCGTGTAGGGCGCGAAGTAGGCGAGCCAGACATTGTTCGAATGCGGCGTAATCCGGATGGTCAGCACGCCGCCTTCATAGCTGGTGTCGGTCCTCGACCAATCCTCGCGGTCGCACGAGATGCAGGCGCGGTAGCCTTCCCAGCCGAGCGGATAGGCCGCGCCCGCCGCATTGAGGATTCGCAGCTCGAGTGAACGCCCCGCCCCGCCGGTGACTCTGAAATAGAACCACTGGTAGAAATCGGAAGCCGTGTCCGTCTCGATTTCGAGGTCGATGCGGTCGCCTTCGATGGCGACCGTGCGAATGTTGCCGCCGTCAAAGGCGCTGGTGATCGAAAGGCTCATTGGACCCTGATAATGCGGCCCGAATCTCCGGGGAAGTCCCTGAACAAGGCGTCGGCGAGACGCTCGACGACCTGGGCGCGCGGCGTTCCCGCCGGCATTTCGGCGACGGCGCGGCCCTGCCAGAAGACGGAGCCGTCCGAGCGGCGCTGGATGCGGACGTCGAGCAGGGTGGCGACGACGCCTCGCGCGCTGCTCCCGGCGCCGAGGCCGGCGGGCCAGCCGGTGGTGAGCGCGGCGCGCGAGCCTTGGGTAACCGTCACGCGCGCGATCTGCTCGGAAGCGGGGCGGTTGGCGGCGATCGTATAGCCGTGGCGGGCGAGCTGGCGCTCGACCGACTGGGAAAAGGCCGTCCAGTCGGGGTTGTTGGCATCGGCGGCGTTGACCGGCTCGACGGCGATCTGGGCGCGGGCGAGCTGGGCGCCGAGATGGGTGCGCGTCACGTCGACGCCGCCCGCCTGCTGCGCTCCGCCGCGCTCGCGCGAGGTCGAGCAGGCGGCAAGCGCCGCCGCCATCGTAAGAGCCATCCCGAACCTGATCATCCTGCACCTCGCGATATGCGTTGGAGACTGTATAGGGCCGTAACGTTCCCGGCGGCGAATAAGCTGCATGGCCGAAATTGCGAGGATCGATTCCCTTATGAGCGACACGAATTCAAAGCCGACGGTGCTGGTGACCGGGGGCGCCGGCTATATCGGAAGCCATGCGGTGCTCGCCCTGCTCGACGCGGGCTGGACGGTGGTGGTGATCGACAATCTGACGACCGGCTTCGAATGGGCGGTGCCGGAAGGCGCGACCCTCGTGAAGGGCGATATCGCCGACCAGCCGCTCGTCGCCCGCATCATCGCCGAGCACCAGATCGGCGCGATCATGCATTTCGCGGGATCGATCGTGGTCCCCGAATCGGTCGAAAAGCCGCTCAAATATTATGAGAACAATACGGTGAAGAGCCGCTCGCTGATCGAAAGCGCGGTCGAAGGGGGCGTCCGCCACTTCATCTTCTCCTCGACGGCGGCGACCTACGGCACGCCCGATGAAGTGCCGATCCGCGAGACTTCGCGCACCGAGCCGATCAACCCCTATGGCTGGTCGAAGCTGATGACCGAGCGGATGCTCGCCGACGCCGCCTTCGCCCACCCGCTCAACTATTGCGCGCTTCGCTACTTCAACGTCGCCGGCGCCGACCCGCGCGGCCGCTCGGGCCAATCGACGGCCGGCGCGACGCATCTCATCAAGGTCGCGGTGGAAGCGGCGACGGGGAAGCGCAGCCACGTCTCGGTTTTCGGCACGGATTACGAGACGCCCGACGGCACCGGAATCCGCGACTATATCCACGTCTCCGACCTCGCCGCCGCCCACGTCCACGCCCTCGAAAAGCTGATCGCGGCGCCGGAGGAGAGCTTCGTCATGAACTGCGGCTACAGCCGCGGCTTCTCGGTCCTCGAAGTGCTCGACAGCGTCGACCGCGTCACCAACATGAAGATCGAGCGCAGGATGGAGCCGCGCCGCGCCGGCGATCCGGGCGCCTTGGTCGCGGACAATAAGAAGATACTCGCGACCTTGCCGTGGCGCCCGGAGCGCGCGGATCTCGACACGATCGTGGCAGATGCTTTGGCGTGGGAGCGCAAGCTGGCTGAACGAGGGTAGCTGGTCCAATGCCGTCATCCCGGCGAGGGGGCACCCCGCAAAGTAGTACTTTGCGGGACCCCGAAGGCCGGGATCTCAGCGGGTGAAAAGCACCGGTGGGAGTGGAGCGCTGCACTCCCGCTACGTTCTTCACCCCCTCAGGTGTGCGGCATCCTAGCGCGCGGCCCGCGTGCTTGACTTGGGGGACCTCCCCGCCTAGGTGGACCGCTCGCTTTTTCAGCAACATCTCTGGTTTGAAAGAAGGCAGGGCGTCCCGCCATGAAGATCCGCAACTCGCTCAAATCCCTCAAGTCGCGCCACCGCGACTGCCGCGTGATCCGCCGCCGGGGCCGCACCTACGTCATCAACAAGACCAACCGCCGGTTCAAGGCGCGCCAGGGCTGAGGCCGAGGCTCGGCATTCGAGCCCCGCTCCGTTCGCCCTGAGCCTGTCGAAGGGCTGTCTTTCCTTCTTTCGAAGGCAGCAGAAAGGGCAGGGCTTCGACAAGCTCAGCCCGAACGGTAATCTGTGTCCAGCCCAAGCTCCCGCCCCACCGCCGCCGTCTTCGATGTCGGCAACGTCCTCTACGGCTGGGACCCCGAAGCCTTCCTCGCGCGCCAGGTCCCCGAGGACGAAGCGCGCCTGCGCTTCATCGACGAGGTGGCGCTTTGGGAATGGCATGACGGCCTCGACGGCGGCCGCGACTTCGCCGAGGCCCGGGACGAGCTCAGCGGCCGCTTCCCCCATTACGCGCACCTGATCGCCGCCTGGGGCGAGCGATTCGGGGAGACGATCAGCGACCCCGTCCCCGGCGTCCACGCGATCGTGGAGGAACTCGACGCGAGCGGCGTGCCGCTCTTCGGCATCACCAATTTCT
Source organism: Allosphingosinicella sp. (assembly GCA_035645215.1). Classification (GTDB taxonomy): domain Bacteria; phylum Pseudomonadota; class Alphaproteobacteria; order Sphingomonadales; family Sphingomonadaceae; genus Allosphingosinicella. Next base: position 13,300 of record DASQND010000094.1, on the reverse strand, counting down.
CCGCCGATTTCTGGACGCCGTTCGCGGCGCGCGAGGCAGCCTTCTTCGGGCGCTTCCGCGACATCGTAGTTTCGGGGCGCGAAAAGCTGCTCAAGCCGGACCCGGCCATCTACCATCTCGCGCTGGAGCGCTTCGGCCTGCAGCCGCACGAGGCGCTGTTCATCGACGATCGCCTGATCAATGTGGAAGGGGCTGAGGCGGTGGGAATGCACGCGCATCTGTTCACGGACGCGGACGACCTGCGCGCGCGGCTGGAGCGCGACGGGCTGCTCTAGCGTCATTGCGAGGAGCGAAGCGACGAAGCAATCCAGCGGGCCTCGGAGACCCGCACGGGCCGCCCACTGGATTGCTTCGCTTCGCTCGCAATGACGGCGGGTGGCAACCTCTGCCGCCCTCGCGCTTTCTCGCCTTATGCGTCAGCGTTGGCCTTCACGACTTTGGATCGTCCGGCACGGGCAGAGCGCCGGCAACGTCGCCCGCGACGCGGCGATGGCGGCGGGGCAGCACGTCATGGACATCGCCGTGCGCGACGTCGACGTGCCGCTGTCCGATCTCGGGCACAGCCAGGCGGAAGCGGTCGGGCGCTGGTTCGCTTCGCTCCCGGAGGACGAGCGGCCCGAGATCATCCTGTCCTCGCCTTATGTCCGCGCCCGCGAGACGGCGCAGGCGATCTGCAAGGCGGGCGGCACCGCATGCGGCGCGAAGGGCCCGGTGATCGACGAGCGGCTTCGGGAGCGCGAGTTCGGAATCCTCGACCGGCTCACCACCGACGGCATACGCGAGCTTTATCCCGACCAGGCCGAGCACCGCGCGTTGCTCGGGAAGTTCTACCACCGGCCGCCGGGCGGCGAGAGCTGGGCGGACGTGATCCTGCGCCTGCGCTCCGCGCTCGATACGGTGAGCCTCCATTATGCGGACAAGCGCGTGCTGGTCGTCTGCCACCAGGTCGTGGTCCTGTGCCTGCGCTACATTCTCGAGGAGATGGACGAAGCCGCCGTGCTCCAGGTCGACCGGGAGAGCGGCGTCCTCAATTGCGGGGTGTGCGAATATGAGTTCGAGCCGGACGACGAGAGCGCCTGCGTGCCGCAGCTCGTCCGCTACAATTTCGCGGCGCCGATGATCGAGGACGCCGACGCAACGGTGACCGCCGAGCCCGACGCGATCATGGGGACGAGATGAGCCGAGACGACGAGACTCCGTGGCTAGACCGCGAACTGCTGCGGCGCTTTCCACTGCCGGAGCATCCGGAGGACTCGAGCAAGGAGGATCGCGGGCGGCTGCTCGTCATCGCGGGCTCGCGCGAACTTCAGGGCGCGGCCTATCTCGCCGGCGTCGCGGCGCTGCGGGCGGGCGCCGGCAAGCTCCAGATCGCGACGGCGGCGAGCATCGCGCTTCACCTCGGCGCGGCGATCCCCGAAGCGCGGGTCATCGCTCATGCCGAGACGGAGGACGGCTGCGTCGATCCCGAGTCGATCGGGCCGATCGTCAAGTGGGCGGGATCGGCGCAGGCGGTGATGATCGGCTGCGGGATGCAGGACGGGCCGCCGCTTGAGAAATTGCTCGACGCGCTTCTCGAATGCGGAGCGGACGTGCCGCTCGTTGTCGACGCCGCGGCTTTGGGCTGCCTCGCGCCGCGGGCGGAGACGCTGCGCGCGTGGCGCGGCGGGGCGGTGATCCTTCCCCACGCGGGCGAAATGGCGAAGCTGCTCGACCGCACGAGGGAGGCGGTGGAAGCGGACCCCGCCGATGCGGCTCGCACGGCGGCGGAGCGGTTCGGCGTCGTCGCCCTGGTAAAGGGCCCCGTCAGCCACATCGTTGCGCCGGACGGCCGCGCCTTCCGCTTCAAGGGCGGCGGCGTCGGCCTCGCGACGTCCGGCTCGGGCGACACGCTCGCCGGCATCGTCGGCGGCTTCTGCGCGCGCGGCGCGGACGCGCTGACCGCCGCGCTGTGGGGCGTCTACACGCATGGCGAAGCGGGGCGGATCCTGTCGGAAAAGGTGGGCCGCGTCGGCTTCCTGGCGCGGGAGATCCTCGATCTCGTTCCGCAGATCGTGAACGACTGAGTTTCCTCCCCAAGCCCAAGCTTGGGGAGGGGGACCACCCGTAGGGTGGTGGAGGGGTAGGAGTCGCAGGCCTCCGCCGTCGCGCGCCGGACACCGGCGCCGAGCCCTCTACCCCTCCACCATGCTTCGCATGGTCCCCCTCCCCATCTGCGATGGGGAGGAATTACTTTTTGTAGCGTTCGAGCTCGTCGCCCACCAACCGCACGATGTGGATGACGTTGGTCGAGCCGGGCGTTCCGAACGGGACGCCGGCGATGATCACGATCCGGTCGCCGGCCTTGGCGACGCGGTGGCGCAGGGCCATGCGCTTGGCCTTGGCGATCATTTCCTCGAAATTGCCGACATCGCGCGTGCGCACGCCGTGCGCGCCCCAGAGAAGCCCGAGCTTGCGCGCGGTCCTGAGCTGCGGCGTCAGGACGAGGAGCGGCACGGCGGGCCGCTCGCGCGAAATGCGCCGCGCGGTCGAGCCGGACATGGTGAAGACGACGATCGCCGCCGCGCCCACCGTGCCGACCATGCCGTTCGCTGCTTCCGCGATCGCGTCGGCGGTGGTGGGATCGGGGAGGGTTTCGGTGAAGTGGACTCGGGCGCCGTGGGTCGGGTCCTGCTCGACGCTGGTGGCGATGCGGTTCATCATCGACACCGCTTCGCAAGGGAACTGGCCCGACGCGCTTTCGGCCGATAGCATGACCGCGTCCGCGCCGTCATAGACCGCGGTCGCGACGTCCGAGACTTCGGCGCGGGTCGGCGAAGGCGAATTGATCATCGATTCGAGCATCTGGGTCGCGACCACGACCGGTCGGCCCATGCGCCGCGCCATTTCGACGATGCGCTTCTGGAAGGTCGGCACCTGCTCGGGCGGAAGCTCGACGCCGAGATCGCCGCGCGCGACCATCACGGCGTCGGAGAATTCGAGAATGCCTTCCAGGCGCTCGATCGCCTGCGGCTTCTCGATCTTGGCGAGGAGGGCGGCGCGGCCCGCGATCAGGCGGCGCGCTTCGGCGACGTCCTCGGGGCGCTGCACGAAGGAAAGCGCGATCCAGTCGACATGGTTTTCGAGCGCGAAGGCCATGTCGGCCCGGTCCTTGTCGGTCAGCGCCGCGAGCGGCAGGACGACGTCGGGGACGTTCACGCCCTTGTTGTTCGAAATCCGCCCGCCGACTTCGACGGTGGTCTCGATCCGGTCGGGCGTCACGCTGAGGACACGCTGGACGATCTTGCCGTCGTCGATCAGGAGGCGCGTGCCTTCCTCGACGCCGTGGAAGATCTCGCGGTGGGGGAGGTTGACGCGCGTGGCGTCGCCCGGCGTCTCGTCACGGTCGAACGAGAAGATCTGGCCGCGCTCGAGCTCGACGCCGCCTTCGGCGAACTTGCCGACCCGAAGCTTCGGGCCCTGGAGATCGGCGAGGATGGTGGTCGGCCGCTCCAGCTCCTTTTCAAGGGTGCGGATGATCTCGATCGCGCGCTTGTGATCGGCGTGCGTGCCGTGGCTCATGTTGATCCGGAAGGCGTCGGCGCCGGCTTCGGCGAGCCTCCTGATCATCTCGGGCGTGTTGCTCGCCGGGCCGAGGGTCGCAAGGATGCGCACCTTGCGGGTGCGGGGCACGAATTGGCTGTGGAGCGTTTGGTTGTTCGCCATTGATGCCGCGCATAGCCGTCTCTAAGCGTGCGGCTCAACCCCAAGAAAGTTTCGAGAAGGACAAATGGCGGAAGGATCGATCGCGGCCGACGAACTGAGGCTCCTCATCGAGCGCATCGAGCGGCTCGAGGAAGAGAAAAAGGCGATCGCGGACGACGTCAAGGACGTCTACGGCGAAGCCAAGGCGCGCGGCTACGACACCAAGACGATGCGTGCCATCGTGCGCTTGCGCAAGATGGAGACCAACGCCCGCCAGGAAGCCGACGCCCTCCTCGAAACCTACCGCGCCGCCCTCGGCATGGCCTGAGGCGCCTCGGGCGCTTCGTTCCGCCCCTCCTTGCGCATGGCCGCCATATGGCTAGGCTGCCATGCGGGACGGATAGGGGATCATCATGACGGATACGAGAATGGCCGCGCCGGCTTCGGCGAGCGGGGACGGCGTGTTCGGGTTTCTTCGCGAGGCGCTGGCGAGCCTGCGCAATTCGCGGCTGCTGCTGCCGGCGCTTCTGCTCACCGTGCTGCTCACGGCCAGCAACATCGTCATTCTGGGCAATGCGCCCGCCCCCGGCGGGGCGCCGCCGCCTGCCTTCGTGCTGGCGGCGTGCGTGCGTATCGGGGGGCTCCTCCTTCTCGCTGTCACGATCCTGCGGGTGCTGACCGGCAGCGGGCGGCGCCTGTACATGCCGGACGCCGCCTTCTGGCTTTACGTGCTGACCGGTGTCGCCGGCTTCGCGGTGGCGGCGGCGCTGGCCCTCGTGGCGGGCGACCGGGCCGACCCTGTCGTGGGCGCCGTCGTCGGGCTCGCCATGATCGCGATCTCCGCGCCGTTCGCGGCCTGGTTCACCGCCATCGCGGTCGAGCGGCCGCTTGCCCTCAACCCGGCGCCGTGGATGCGCGGAATGGGCCGCTGGCTGGGGCCGCTCCTCGTCTGGTCCGTGCTCGTCGTCCTGCCGCTCGGCCAGCTCCACGCCGCGATCGATCTCCACCTCATCCGCGGCGCCGGGGACAGTTTCTGGCCGCTCGCGCTCTTCGACGGGCCGCTCAGCGCCGTCCTCGCCATCTTCAGCTTCGCGCTGGCGGCGACCGCCTACAGGCGCGTTGCGCGGGGGTGACGCTCTCGGCTATCGCAGCCGCCACTCACCTTAGCAGCAGGATCGAACGGGCACGATGGCCGGCCATTCAAAGTTCAAGAACATCATGCACCGCAAGGGCGCGCAGGATAAGAAGCGCTCGGCGATTTTCTCCAAGCTCAGCCGCGAGATCACCGTCGCGGCGAAGATGGGCACGCCCGATCCGGACATGAACCCGCGCCTGCGCGCCGCCGTGCTCGCCGCCAAGGCGGCGTCCGTGCCCAAGGACAATATCCAGCGCGCGATCGACAAGTCGTCCATGGGCGACGCGGCCGATTATGAGGAGCTGCGCTACGAAGGCTTCGGCCCGGGCGGCGTGGCGCTGATCGTCGAAGCGCTGACCGACAACCGGAACCGCACCGCAACCAACGTGCGCACCATCTTTTCCAAGAACGGCGGCAATCTGGGCGCGTCGGGATCGGTCAGCCACGGCTTCGACCGGGTCGGCCTCGTCACCTTCCCGGCCAAGGCGGGGAGCGCCGACGCGGTCTTCGAAGCGGCGATCGAGGCGGGCGCCGACGATGTCGAATCGGACGAGGACGGCCACCAGATCTGGACCGCGCAGGATGCCTTGCACGAAGTCGCAAAGGCGCTGGAAGCGGCGCTCGGCGAGCCGGAAAGCACCAAGCTCGCCTGGCGCCCGCAGACTGCGGTGGACGTCGGCGGCGACGACGCCGAGCAGCTCCTGAAGCTGCTCGACGCGCTCGAAGAGGATGACGACGTCCAGACCGTCTGGGGCAATTACGAAGTGTCCGAAGAAGCGATGGCGCGGCTGGGATAGAATGCGCGCAGAGACGCAGAGACGCAGAGAGTCCGCGCCCCTCGCCGCGCGCAACGCATCCTTGCCGCTCCGAGCCACATTTCGCGCTGCCGCCCGAACCCCCGCGAACCTCTCTGCGCCTCTGCGTCTCTGCGCGAACAATCCATGATCATCCTCGGCCTCGATCCCGGGCTTGGGACCACCGGCTGGGGCGTCATCGAGGCCGAGGGCAACCGCCTCAGCCACGTCGCGAACGGGCAGATCAGGACGGAGACCAAGGCGGACCTGCCGCGCCGGCTCGTCGCGCTCCATGACGCGCTCGCCGCGCTGATCGAGGCGCACCGGCCGGACGGCGCGGCGGTCGAGGAAGTGTTCGTGAACGAGAATCCGCGCTCGACGCTGAAGCTCGGCCAGGCGCGGGGCGTCGTCCTCCTCGCGGCCGCGTCGCGCGGGATCGAGGTCGGCGAATATGCGCCGAGCCTGGTCAAGAAAGCGGTGGTCGGCACGGGCGGGGCGGACAAGGCGCAGGTCCATGCCATGGTCCAGCGGCTGCTCCCGGGCGCGAAGATCGCGGGCGCCGACGCCGCCGACGCGCTCGCCGTCGCCATCACCCACGCCCACCACCTGGCCAGCCGCCGGGCGCTTGCCAACATCGCCGGGAGGAACGCCGCGTGATCGCTCGCCTGACCGGCAGGCTCGCCTCCTTCAGCGCGGATCAGGCGGTGATCGACGTCGGCGGCGTCGGCTATCTGGTCTCGGCGTCGACGCGCACCCTCTCGGCATTGGGCACCCTCGGCGACGAGGTCGTGCTCCACACCGAAATGCTGGTCTCGGAAGATTCGATCCGGCTGGTCGGCTTCTCGACCGCCGAGGAGCGCGACTGGTTCCGGCTGCTGACCACGGTTCAGGGCGTCGGCAACAAGGTCGCGCTCGGCATCCTCTCGGCCATGCCCGGCGACGATCTCCACCGCGCCATCGCATCGGGCGACCACCGCATGATCGCCCGCGCCCAGGGCGTCGGCCCCAAGCTCGCCCAGCGCATCGTCAACGAATTGAAGGACAAAGCCGGCAGCATCGTGCTCGGCACTGGCGGCGCGGCGGCGGGCGCCGTGCCGCGCCCCGGCGGCCTCGGCGCCGACGCCGTCTCCGCCCTCATGAACCTCGGCTTCCGCCCCGCCGAAGCGTCGTCCGCGGTCGCGCAGGCGGAAACCGAACTCGGCGCGGAAGCAACGCTCGACGCGCTCGTCAGGACGGCGCTCAAGAAGGCGTCGCGCTAGCCGTCCTTGACCACAACGGCGCCGACGGCGGCGATGCGTTCGACGTCGCGATAGGCGGGTTTCTCCAGCTCCTCGCCGAAAATGTCCGGGTCGAGTTCGCGGTACGAAAAGGTGCAGCCGCGCTCGGGAAGGAGTTCGGCGAGCGCGTTCAGCAGGGCGTCCTCGCCGGCGACGATGGCGCTGCCCGTGTAGAGGAGAAGGCGGCCGCCGGGCGCGAGCTTCTCGGCCGCGGCGAGCGCCCAGTCGAGCGACACCTCGCCGCCGTGCATGCCGCCGCCGGCGCGGTAGGCGGGGCCGTCCTCATCGATGATGAAGGGCGGGTTCGCGATGGCGAGATCGAAGCCGGGGGCGGCGGCGGCGACTCCGTCGCTGACGAGCGTCGCGGCTTCGACGCCGGCATGGGCGGCGTTGATGCGGGCCCAGGCGAGCGCCTTTGCGTTGAGGTCGAGAAGCTCCAGCGCGGCGTCGGGAACCAGCCCGGCCGCGACGATGCCGCCGACGCCCGCGCCCGCGCCGATGTCGACGATGCGTGCGACCGTCTCGGTGCCCTGCAGTTCGGCGGCGAGGAAGTCGGCGAAGCGGATCGTGTCGGGGCCGAGGAAGACGCTGTCCTCCTCGTCCGTGGGAAAGGCGGAGTGGAGGAACAGGCGTCCCGCGACGCTCGAGACTCGCACCTTGCTCTTGGAGCGGGGGCCGCTCGCCTCGATCAGCTCGGCTTCGCGCATGGCCGAGAGCAGGTCGCCGGGGAGCAGCGAGTCGTCGAATGGGAGGCTCCAGCCAAACACGTCGCGCAGGTCGCGCGCTTCCGCCTTGTCCGGGCGTGCGACGACGCGCTTGTGCGTCTCGGGCGTCACGGCAGTGAAATCGTAGCCGAGCGCGTCCAGCCCCTGGAGGAGGCGCAGCGCCGCCGCGTCGCGCTCGCCCGGTGCCGCGTCCATGTTCGTGTCGTTCAAGTCGTCCCTCCCGAAAGTCTCGCGTTGCGGGACAAAGCGGTGGAGGCCCGAACGTTCCTGCGGCCACGCTTCAGAAGATCGAGAGGTCGAGCGCCTCGCTCGGGCCGAACCAGATGGCGTGGTCGCGATGGTCCGCGAGGTCCGCTCCGGTGGTCGGGTGCGCGAAGAGGGTGAGGCCGCGCCGGTTCAGTGCCGCCCAAACCGCAAGGTCGCCGAAGCGCTCGGTCGCGACGGTGAGCTGGCAGCTCCCGCGCGGATGCGGACCCACCGGGCGCTCGTGGAAGCGGCCGACGGCGACGCCGAACAAGGTCCGCGCTTCCTCGGCCAGCGCCCGCGCCGCCTCCACCTCGTGCGGATCGAAATAGATGTGGGCGTGGAAGTTCTCGATCGTCATGCGCGCCGCCAGAATGGGCCCGCCCCGCCGCGCTGGCAAGAAGCGGCTGGACGGCGACTCCTTCTGGGCTAAAGCTCGCAGCCGTGGAGGAGGAGCGCATTCTTTCCGGCAGCCGCCGAACCGAGGACGTGGACACCGCGCTTCGGCCGAAGACGCTGGACGAGTTCGTCGGGCAGAAGGCGGCGCGGGAGAATCTGCGCGTCTTCATCGAAGCGGCGAAGAAGCGCGGCGACGCGCTCGATCATGTGCTGTTCTTCGGTCCGCCGGGGCTCGGCAAGACGACGCTGGCGCAGATCATCGCCCGCGAGCTCGGCGTCGGCTTCCGGGCGACGTCCGGGCCGGTCATCGCCAAGTCGGGCGATCTCGCCGCCCTGCTCACCAATCTGGAGGACGGCGACGTCCTGTTCATCGACGAGATCCACCGGCTCGCGCCCGCCGTCGAGGAAATCCTTTATCCCGCGATGGAGGACCGGGCGCTCGACCTGATGATCGGGGAAGGGCCGTCGGCCCGCTCGGTCCGGATCGATCTTCCCAAGTTCACGCTCGTCGGCGCGACGACGCGGCAGGGCCTCATCACCACGCCGCTGCGCGATCGGTTCGGCATTCCGATCCGGCTCAATTTCTACACGGTGGAGGAGCTGGAGCAGGTCGTCCGCCGCGCCTCGCGCCTGCTCGGCATGGCGCTGACCGAGGACGGCGCCGCCGAGATCGCCCGCCGCTCCAGGGGCACGCCGCGCATTTCCGGGCGGCTGCTGCGGCGGGTGCGCGACTTCGCGCAGGCGGCGGGGGCGGAGGAAGTGGACGCGAAGCTCGCCGACGGAGCGCTCAACCGGATGGAGGTCGACGCGCTCGGCCTCGATGCGATGGACCGGCGTTATCTCCGCATGATCGCCGATTTCTACGGCGGCGGCCCGGTGGGGGTGGAGACGCTCGCCGCCGGCCTCTCCGAGCCGCGCGACACGATCGAGGAGGTGATCGAGCCTTATCTGATCCAGATCGGCCTCGTCGCCCGCACCGCCCGCGGCCGCTGCCTGAACGGCCGCGCCTGGACCCATCTCGGCCTGCCGCCGCCCGCCACGGCGGGGCAAACGGGCCTGTTCGACGCCTGAAGAGGACGAATATGAAGCTGCTCTCCGCCCTGCTTGCCCTCGCCGCCTCGACACCTGCCGCCGCACAGGAGGCCGCGCCGGCCGCGGCGCCCGATTACGCGAACCAGGCGAACTGGCTCTGCCTTCCCGGGCGTAGCGACACGTGCGCGCAGCCGCTGCCGACGACAGCGCTCAACGCCAACGGCTACGGCTCCACCGGGCTTATGCGTCCGGATCCGAATGCGCCGATCGACTGCTTCTACGTCTACCCGACCGTGTCGCGGGATCCCGGCGCCAATTCCGATCTCGTGCCGGGGCCGGAGGAGCAGGCGGTGGCGCTGGTGCAGCTCGCCCGCTTCGGCACCGTCTGCCGGACCTTCGCGCCCATGTACCGCCAGGCGACGCTGACCGCCCTCCTCGGATCGATGAACGGCACGGGCAGCCCGGTGCGGATGCTCGGCACGGCCTATGCGGACGTGCTCGCGGCCTGGCGGCACTATCTCCAGCATCATAACCAGGGACGCCCCTTCGTCCTCATCGGCCACAGCCAGGGGACGATCCACCTCGCCCAGCTCCTCGCCCGCGAGATCGAGGGAAAGCCGGAGGCCGAGCGGATGCTTTCGGCTTTGCTCATCGGCTTCAGCATCGAAGTGCCGGAAGGGCGCACGGTCGGCGGCACGTTCCAGCGGACGCCGCTCTGCACCGCGCCCGGCCAGCGCGGCTGCGTAGTAACATTTGTTTCCTTCCGCGCGACCAACCCGCCGCCCGCCGACGCGCGGTTCGGGCGGGCCGCGCGGCCGGGGATGACGGTCGCCTGCACCAACCCGGCGGCGCTTCGCGGCGGCAGCGCGCCGCTCGACAGCTATTGGTATGCCGGGCCGTCCGTGACCGCGACGCAGAACCCGATCCTATGGTCGAGCCAGGGCGCGGCGCCGACGCCGTTCCTGCGCACCGAGGGCCTGGTTTCCGCCGCCTGCGTCACTCGCGGCCCGGTCGGCTACCTCTCCGTCCACGTGAACGCCGATCCGGCCGACGCGCGCACCGACCGCATCCCGGGCGACGTCGCCATCGGCGGAGGCGTGCTTCCGAGCTGGGGCCTGCACCTTGCCGACATGAACCTCGCGATGGGCGATCTCCTCGCCCTCGTCGCCGAGCAGTCGCAGGGTGCGCGCCGCCGCTAATCCTCGAGGAAGAAGACCTCCTCGACCGGCCGGCCGAGCGCGCGGGCGATCTTGAGCGCGAGCAGGGTCGAGGGGACGAAGACGCCGTTCTCGACCGTATTCACCGTCTTGCGGCTGACGCCCACCGCTTCGGCGAGTGCGGCCTGGGTGAGGCCGCGCTCGCTTCGAAGCAAATTGAGGCGATTGCCGAGGCCTTCAGCCATCCCTGAGCGCGCGCCTTTCGAGCATGGCGAAGCGCAGCAGCGCCGCGCCGATGCCGAAGGTGACGATGATGTGCACCGCCTCGCGCGCGGTCACGTTCTGGGCCATCGCGAACGGATAAAGGGTGACGGCGGCGAGCATCGCCGTCCAGAAGCCGAAGGCGACGGCGCGGCTGCGGTTCTGGACGGTGACGTCGTCCTCCATCAGCGCACGCACGCTCTTCTTCCGGAAGAAGCCGCCGCCGGTGGCGAGCAGGAGAAGAAGGGCGAGCGCCCAGACCAGCCAGGCCGAGATGCGCACCGTGTCTACGGTCCGCATCGGCTCGGTCATGTTGCCGAAATAGAGCACCTGGCCCGAGATGAAGAGCAAGGCGAGCACCGGGATCATCCGCGAGCGCCTCCTGCTGAGGCGGTCCGCCATCTCCACGTCCGATATCTGCGCCACCACTTGCTCTCCCCAGTAACCTTGAGGTGACATGTAACCTTCGTGTTACATCCTCGTCAAGCGCCCATTTCGCGTCCGTCAAGCAGCAGTAGCATCTTCTACTCTCCGCATCGCCGCGAAAACGGCTCAACTCGTCCCGCAGCGCGGCGAGGGGCCGGGCCTCCCGACACATGCGGGGTTGCGGGGCCGATTCGCCAGCCGTTAGAGCCGGTTGGATGGGCGGGGACCTGGACACACCGTATCGCGGCGGCTTCGTGGGCAAGACCCACCGCTTCGCGCTGCGCGTCTATTTCGAGGACACGGACGTCGCCGGCATCGTCTATTACGCCAATTACCTTCGCTTCATGGAGCGCGCGAGATCCGACATGCTGCGCGCCGTGGGCATCGACCAGCGCGCGGCGATGGAGGCGGGCGAGGGCGTCTACGCCGTCGCCGACGTGACCATCAAATATCGCGGATCGGCGAAGCTCGAGGACGAACTGGTCGTGGTGAGCGAAGTGATCCAGGTCCGCGCTGCCGCTTGCGTCATTCAGCAACGCGTCATGCGCGGGGAAGAAATTCTGACGGACGCGCGAGTGACGGCGGCGTTCATTACGAACGAGGGTCGTCCCAAGCGCCAGCCGCGCGCATGGGCGGAGATTTTCGAGCGGCTGAAAGTGGAAGGGAAAGAGTGAGCGTAACCGGACCGAGCAGCGCCGCGGCGGCGGAGGCGATGTCGCCCATCGCCTTGTTCCTGCAGGCGGACATCGTCGTGAAGTCGGTCATGGTCGGCCTTTTGCTGGCGAGCGTCTGGACCTGGGCGATCATCATCGCCCATTTCGCCAAGATGCGCCGGCTTTCGGCGGCCAACGAGCGGTTCGAGCGGGACTTCTGGAAGGCCGAGGACATCGACCGCTTCCACGAGACTCGCGGCAAGGAGGACATTCCCTCCGCCAAGGTGCTCGCGGCGGGAGTCGCCGAATGGCGCCGCTCGACCGCGGGCAAGTCGATCGATCGCGAAGGAACCCGCGCGCGCCTTTCGGTGGCGCTGCAGGCGGCGCTGACGGCGGAGATCGACCGGCTGGCCGGCAAGCTCAACATCCTCGCCACCGTCGGCTCGGTCGCGCCTTTCGTCGGCCTGTTCGGCACGGTCTGGGGCATCATGAGGAGCTTCAGCGACATTGCCGGCGCGCAGAATACCAGCCTGGCCGTCGTCGCCCCCGGCATCGCCGAGGCCCTGTTCGCGACCGCGCTCGGCCTGTTCGCGGCCATTCCGGCGGTAATCGCCTACAACCGCTTCTCCTACGGCATCAACCGCATGGAAGCCCGCCTCGCCCGCTTCGCCGACGGCTTCCACGGCACCCTGTCGCGCGAGCTGGAGATGGACGCCTAGCATGGCCATGGGACCCATACTCGGCTCCGGGCGGCGCGGGCGGCGGACTCCGATGGCGGAGATCAACGTCACGCCGATGGTGGACGTCATGCTCGTCCTCCTCATCATCTTCATGGTGACGGCGCCGCTCCTCGTGTCGGGCGTGCAGGTCGACGTTCCCGAAACCAAGGCGGAGGCGGTCGATCAGGCGCAGGAGCCGGTCGCCCTCTCCATCGACCCCACGGGCGCGGTGTTCATCGGCGACGATCCGGTGTCGGCGGTCGACCTCCCGGCGCGCCTCGCCGCCATCGCCGCGGCGTCGGGAGAAGAGGGCGGCCCGCGCGTGTTCCTGCGCGCCGATCGGACCCTCGACTACGGCCTCGTCATGGGGGTGATGGGCGAGTTGAACCGCGCGGGGCTGCGCCGCATCGCGATGGTCGGCTCGCCGGCGGCCGGCGGCGGGGGCGAATGATGGACCGGGCGGACGCCGCCGGCCTCGGCATCGCGGCCGCTCTCCACGTCGCCCTGCTGGCGGCGCTTATTCTCCTCGTCCCGAAGGACCCGATCCGGCTGCCCAGCGCGCCGACGATGGAAATCTCCTATGAGGAGGACGTCGACGCCGTCTCCGCCGGCGAGACGACGACCCCCGCCGCCGCCAGCGTCGCGCCCGAGATCGGCGCACCCGAAGAGGCGGCGCCGGCTCCGGAGCCGGTGGCCGAGCCCGAGCCGACGCCTGCGCCTGCGCCTGCGCCGGCTCCGACGCCCCCGCAGCCGCGCGCGCAGCCCCAGCCCCAGCCCCGCCCGCAGCCTCCGGCCGCG